>NZ_JAAAYH010000432.1:0-7463 GCF_018035285.1 Streptomyces sp. MK37H
GCAGCTCGGCCATGTTCCGCTCCAGGGCCATCAGCGTCAGCCCGAGCTCCTCGATCTGCTCATCGCTGATGCCGCCCTGCTCGACGCGGCGCAGCGCCTGCCGCTCCATGAGCTGCCGCAGCAGCTCGACGATGGTGAGCACCAGCCCGGCCAGGCTCCTGCGGACCGATTCCTCGTCCACTTCGATCCGCCGCCCGGGCCGCCGGGGAGTGCGGTCGTCCGTCATGGCGGTCCCCCTTCACGGCGATCAAGGCGATCCCCCTCCCGCCTCTCCTCGTTCTCCACCCGTACGGAGGCGATCAGGGCGCGCAACGAGATCCGCACCAGGTCGATGTCGGCGATGCTCAGGGTGATCTCCCCCGCGATCACCACGCCTCCGGCGAGCACCCGGTCGAGCAGGTCGACCAGGGCCACCTCCCGCCGCTCGATCGCCCGGGTCACGACGGCGTCTCCTCCGGCTGGGCGTCCTCCGCCCGCTTCGGCGGGGCGGTGAAGGAGTACGGCGGCCAGGGGCCGCTGACCTCCAGGGTGATGGCGGGGTAGCGCTGCCCCAGGTCGGTCACCAGGGCGGCGAACTCCTCACCGAGGGCGTCGGGCACCAGATAGGAGTTGTTCAGCACCATCCACCCCTCGTACGCGGCCAGCGCGGTGTCCTGCGGTGGATGGGCGGCCGTGGCCACCGCCAGCGCGGCGAGCGAGGCGTGGATCTCCTCCGCCCGCTCGGTCGCGCGCAGATGCGCCGTCTCCTGGTCCTGCCGCTGGGCCCGCCGCCGCATCAGATAGGCGGTTCCGGGGCTCTCCTCGCCGCCGGTGGGCTCGTCCGGGTCGGGCAGGAAGGACCTGGGGTCGACATACGCCTTGACACCCCACTCGGTGCGGCCCGCCACCCGCCGCAGCGTGGCCGTGAAGTCGTCCCGGCGCTCCTGGAGCATCGCCCGGACCCGGTCGTCGTCGTGGTACAGCGTGGCGAAGCGCAGCGGGATGACCTGGCCGTGGCGGGCCGCGCCGTTGATCACCCGGTGATGGGCGCGGGCGGTGCGCTCCAGCCACTCCAGGTCCTCCAGATGGTCGCGCAGCGCGTCCTCGCCGAAGTCCTCCAGCGGTACGGAGCCCACGACGGCGGCCAGCCCCGCGCTCTCCACCAGGCGCACCGGTTCGTCGGCCACCCCGGTGAGCCCCCGCGGCGGGGTGTCGTCCCCGGGGGCGGCCGTCACCGCGTACAGCCAGGTGGCGAGGGAACCGTTCACCGTTCGTCCTTCCGCTCCGCGCCGTGGTCCTCGTGGTCGTCCTCCCGGCGCGCGCCGCGGCCGTCCTCCAGCTCGCCGACGCGCCGCCGCAGCCGCTCGTTCTCCTCCAGGACGTCCCGGGCGCCGGAGGAGAGCGAGGGGTCGTGCTCCCACCAGTCGATGCCCATCTCCTTGGCCCGGTCCACGGAGGCGACCAGCAGCCGGATCTTGATCGTCAGCAGTTCGATGTCCAGCAGATTGATCTGGATGTCGCCCGCGATGACGATGCCCTTGTCGAGCACCCGCTCCAGGATGTCGGCCAGGCTGGACGGCTCGGCGCCCCGGCGGGCGGGTTCGCGTGCCGCGCCGGTGCGCCGGACCGGTGGGTTCCAGTCGGAGCTCTGGTTCATGTCCGGTTCTCCGCCCTGCCCCGGTAGTAGCGCTCGGCGCGGCGGTAGGAGACGAGTTCGCCGCGGTCGTCCAGCTCGACCTGGTACTCGGCGAGGATGTCGGTGGAGTCCGGGATCCGGTGGGTCTCGACCACCTCGATACCGATGGTCCAGCCGTCTTCCGTGCGCTCCAGCGAGGTGATGCCCTCCGGGGTCCGCCCGGTCAGCCCCCGCACATGGCGGGCCGCGCTGCGCGCGGCATCGCGGGCCACGAGCGCGGGACGCCGAGGCCGCTCCCGCTCGTGCTCGCGCCGCTCCCGCTCGGGCTCATGCTCGCGCCGGTCCCGTTCCGGCTCGGGCTCGCGCCGGGGCCGCTCCTCACGGGGCCGTTCCTCACGGGGCCGCTCCTCACGGTCCCGTTCCTCACGGGGCCGTTCCTCACGGGGCCGGGCACGTGGCCTCTCCTCGCGGTGGTGTTCCTCGCGGGGCCGTTCGCGGGGCACGGCTCATACCTCCAGGCCCCCGTCGGGCGGCCCCTGGGACATCAGCCTGCGGACCAGCTCGTCCTCCTCCCGGGCCGCCTCGTCCTCGGTGAGCTCCCCGCTCTCCCGGGCCTCCGCGACCTCCTCCAGCCGCTGCTTGATCACCTCGGGGTCGTACAGCTGCCGGTGGGCCTCGTCATGGATTCGCTCGGCGATCCAGACGACGCCTCGCACCGGGGCCAGCGGCAGTGTGGCCAGGCCGGTGAACAGTCCCATGGCTACTCGTCGCCTTCCTTCCCTTCGAGCGTCGCGTCCCCTTCCAGCGTCGCGTCGGCCACGAAGTCGTACGGCGCCAGCGGGCCGAGCAGTCGCATCCGGACCCGGCCGTGCCAGTGCGCGGCGAGCTCCTCGGCCGCCTCCTCGAACGCCTGCCGTTTCGCGTCCTCCACCAGGAACGAGGCGTTGACCAGCCCCTCGGGGGACGCCGGCTCCTCCGACACCGAGCCCAGTGCGTACGGCGCCAGCCGCCGGTCGAGCTCCAGCGCGTCCACGCTCCGCTTCGCGGCGATGCTGTCCATGACCAGCTGGCCGAGCTCGATCCGCTGCTCGTAGCCCGCGTCCTCGGGCAGCCCCCGCAGTTCGTCGCGGAGCCGTCTGGCCTCCGGCTGTTCGGTCACCACCTCGCGCAACACCGCGTCCTGGTCATAGCGGGCCCGCACGGTGAGCTGCGTACGGCCGCGGAGCCGGTCGAGGCCGCGGGCGAAGTCGTCGTGCCCCTCGGTCAGCAGCTCGTCCGCCACCGCCGCGGTGTCGCGCACCACGGTGCCGAAGCGGAACGGCAGCACCGGTGAGCCCTGCGCGGCCAGGTGGTCCAGCACCCTGGCGTGGGTGCGCAGATCCTCGGGGGTGCCCAGCGGCTTGTCGACGGGCACCTCGCTGACCACCGCGGCCTGACCGCCCTGGCGGACCAGGGTCACCGGGGCCTCCGGGTCCCCGACGGCGGGCAGGTCCTTGACCGACTCATCGGGCCGGTCGTCCGTGACGACCCCGTAGACATAGCAGGCACGTCCGTCCTCGGTCATCACCGCTCGCGCTCCCTGTGGCTGGGGGAACCCTTGGTACGCCGGGGCCTCGTCCGCTCCTCGGCCTCGGGTTCCCGGTCCTCGTCGTCATCGCCCTGGAGCAGGTCCGAGACCGATTCCTTGACGCCCTCCAGGGCGCCCTTGGTCTTCTTCTTGCCGCCGCTCTCCTGGATCTCGTCCATGAGGCCGGGCAGACCATGGGTTTCGGTGCCGCTGCGGGCGATGTCGAGTCGGTTGGTCGCCTCCGCGAACCGCAGATACGTGTCCACGCTGGCGACGACGATACGGGCGTCGATGGTCAGGATCTCGATGCCCACCAGGGACACCCGCACATACACATCGATGACCAGGCCCTTGTCCAGGATGAGGTCGACCACGTCGACCAGGGCGCTGGAACTCGCCCGGTCCAGATACTGGCTCTGCTGCTGCCGTGCTACGGTCACCGCGCTCACCCGTTCCGGGGGCGGGGTCCGTCAGCGGCGCGCTCGGCGCCGTGCGGGCTCCTCGTCCTCGTACTCCTCCTCGTATTCGTCCCGGGGCTCTTCGTCCTCGGGCTCCTCGGGCTCCTCGTCCTCGTACTCGTCCCCCGGTTCTTCGCGCTCCTCGCCCTCCTCGGGCTCTTCCTTCTCGCGCTCTTCCTCCTCGCGCTCTTCCTCCTCGCGCTCCCGTCCCTCTCGCTCGTCGTCCTCCACGATCTCGCCGTCGCGCACCACACCGCGCCAGCCCACGACCTCGTCGGGGGCGAGCAGCACCTCACGCATGAGGTGGCGGCGGAAGTGCTTCATCTCCAGGCGCACCCGGCGGCCCTGGGCGCGCCAGAGGTTGCCGGTGCGCTCCATGAAGCCCTGCGGCCAGTACTCCAGCACGAACAGGATGCGGGTGAGGTCGGGGGCCAGCTCGTGGAAGGTGATCGTGCCGTCCACATGGCCCTTGTCGGCACTGGACTTCCAGATGATGCGCTTGTCGGGCACCTGCTCGATGACCTCGGCCCGCCACTTGCGGTGCGACCAGAAGACCTGGGCCTTCCACTCGGATTCCGTCCCGACCTCGTCCTCGTCCTCGTTCCGGACGTCCTCGACCTTCTTCATGTACGAGGGGAAGTTGTCCCACTCCGTCCAGAGGTTGTAGGTGAGCGAGAGGGGCGCGCCCACGTCCATCTGCTCCACGATGTTGGTGACCTTGAGCTTCTTGCCGCCCTTGCCGCCGCCATCCCCGTCACCGCCGCCGAGGCCCGGGATGATGCTCTTGGCCGTACCGACGACCTTCTCCTTGACCTGGTCCTTGACCTTTCCCTTGACCTGGTCCTTGACCTGTTCCTTGGCTGTGTCGACTACCTTGTCCCTGACCAGCTCCAGGCTGCCCTTCAGCCCGCCCGTCCCGGGGTTCTCGCCCAGGTGGGTGACCGATTCCAGGGCCCTTTCGCCCAGCGCCGCGAGCAGGCCCTGCGCTTCCTTCAGCAGGCGCTCAGTGGGCAGATCCTGGGCGAGCGTGCCGCGCCCACCGGTCCGCCCCTTGGGGATTTCCTCTGCCATGGCCCTCACCTCTGGCTTCGCCGCGCGGGCCCTTCGGAACCGGTCCGCTTCCTGGTCTGCGCCGGACGGTCGGCAGGCCTGCGCTGCCTGCCGGTGCGCTCGCGCTCCCCGCCCTGGCGGGTCCGCGCGGCGCTCCCCCGCTCGTGCTTCTGGTGCTCCTCGCGCTCCTTGCCCTCCTCGTGCTCCTCCGGCTCCTCGTGCTCCCCGGCCTCCGGCCCCCGGCCCCCCGCACCGCCGGTGCGCAGGGTCTCGGCGCGCCGCTCCAGCCGGTCGCTCAGGGCGTCCATGCGGTGACTGGCCGCCGACATGGCCGCGTCCCGGCCCGCGGAGACCAGACGGCCGCCGATCTCCTGGCCGAGCCTGCCGAGCTCGGAGGACTTCAGCTGCTGGGCGCCCGGTGGGCTGATACCGGAACTCAGGCGCTTGCCCGCAGCGAGACCGGCGAGGCCGAGGACCAAGGTCCCCCTATGGCCTCGCCCGTAGAGATAGCCACTGGCGAAGGCCAGCGCCACCCGGGAGTTCTTCATGATCGCTCCTCCTCCCGGAGCTGAACGAGACAGCCATTCGGGTGCACAAAACCAATTATGGTGCATATCGCCCCATTCAGTGACCTTTTGGATCACCGGGGGCTTTGAGGACCACAGGAGCCCGGCTCACGGCCGAGGGGCCGTCAGGCCGCGAGCGCCGGATGCAGCACCACTTTGGTGTAGCCCTCGACCCGCTTGTCGAACTTCTCGTACGCCTGCGGGGCCTGGTCCAGCGGCAGTTCATGGGAGACCACGAAGCTGGGCCGGGCGCGCCCGGCGATGATCAGGTCGCGCAGCTGGCGGTTGTAGCGCTTGACGTTGCACTGGCCCGTGCCCATGCGCTGGCCCTTCTCGAACATCCGGCCGATGGAGACCAGCAGCTGACCCCGTTTGGCGTGCTCATCGGGGCCGCCGGGGTCGGAGGGGACGTACAGCCCCGGCACGCCGAGCCGTCCGGTCGGCCGCACGGTGTCGACCAGCGAGTTGAGCACCGACGCGGGCTCCTCATGACTGGCGTCGTGCGCCTGGGCCTGGTAGCCCACCGCGTCGATGCCCTTGTCGGTGCCCTCGCCGCCGGTGCGGTCCATGATCTGCGGCACCGGGTCGCCCTTGCTGAAGTCGATGGGGACGGCGCCGATCTCCCTGGCCTTCTCCAGCCGCTCGGGGACCCGGTCGACCACGAACACCGTGGCGGCGCCGCGCAGCAGCGCGGAGTAGGCGGCCATCAGCCCCACCGGGCCCGCGCCGTAGACGGCCACGCTCTCGCCCGGGGAGACCTCGGCCAGCTCACAGCCGTGATAGCCGGTCGGGAAGATGTCGGCGAGCAGGATGAAGTCGGTCTCGAGCTCCTCGCCCTGGGGCAGCTTCAGGCAGTTGAAGTCGGCGAAGGGCACCCGCAGCCGATCGGCCTGGCCGCCCTTGTACGGGCCCATCGCCACATAGCCGTAGGCGCCGCCCGCGAAGCCGGGGTTGACGGTGAGGCAGAAGCCGGTGTCGCCCGCGAGGCAGTTCTTGCAGAATCCGCAGGCCACGTTGAACGGCATGACCACGCGGTCGCCCTTGGACAGCGAGACGACGCCGGAACCGGTCTCCTCGACCACACCGAGGTTCTCGTGCCCGAAGACGATGCCGGGCTCGGCCGCCGTCCGGCCCTCGTACATGTGCAGATCGGAGCCGCAGATCGCGCTGGAGGTGACGCGCACGATCACATCGTTCGGATGCTCGATCCGAGGATCGTCGACGTCCCTCACCGCCACCGAGTAGGGCTTCTCATAGACGACGGCTTTCACCTGGATCACCTCCGCGTCGATCGCTGACAAGCGGCGGTGGTGGCGGACACGGTGTGGTCCCAGGGTGTCTCGGCCACCGCCGGGTACTTCCAGCGAAACGCCGCGGAACGCCCGGCGCAACCGGGTCCGGCGCGGTGGTTTCGCCCCGGGCCCCGCCGGGCCTACTCGACCGTGACCCAGTCCAGGGTGCGCTGGACGGCCTTCTTCCAGCCCGTGTACCCCTCCTTCCTGGTCTTCTCGTCCCACTGGGGCTCCCACCGCCTGGACTCGCTCCAGTGGGAGCGCAGCTCATCGGTGTCCCGCCAGAATCCCGTGGCCAGCCCCGCCGCGTAGGCGGCGCCCAGGGCGGTGGTCTCGGCGATGACCGGGCGGCTGACCGGTACGCCCAGCACATCGGCCTGGATCTGCATGCACAGATCGTTGTCGGTGACCCCGCCGTCCACCCGCAGGACGTCCATGTGGATGTCGGCGTCCCGCTCCATGGCCTCGACCACGTCCCGGCTCTGGTAGCAGATGGCCTCGAGGGTGGCGCGGGCGATGTGGCCGCCTGTGTTATAGCGGGTGAGGCCGACGATCGCGCCCCGGGCGTCGGAGCGCCAGTACGGGGCGAAGAGCCCGGAGAAGGCGGGCACGAAGTACACCCCGCCGTTGTCCTCGACGGTGAGGGCGAGCCGCTCGCTGCCCGCGGCGTCGTCGATCATCTTCATCTGGTCGCGCAGCCACTGGACGGCCGAGCCGGTGACGGCGATCGAGCCCTCCAGCGCGTAGACGGGAGGGCTGTCGCCGAACTGGTACGCCACGGTGGTGAGCAGCCCGCTCGCCGAGCGGATCAGCTCCGCTCCGGTGTTGAGCAGCAGGAAGTTGCCGGTGCCATAGGTGTTCTTGGCCTCGCCGGGGGCGAAGCAGACCTGGCCGACCGTGGCCGCCTGCTGGTCG
>NZ_JAAAYH010000433.1:0-7443 GCF_018035285.1 Streptomyces sp. MK37H
GAGGCCGTCCCCAACCCCGACTTCCCGCCACACGACCCGCGCCCGGCGAACGACAGCGCCCCGGTGGCTCTGGAGACCACCACCGCCGCCGCCGAGCCGGATACGCGGCCTTGGCTGTACGGGGGAACGGGCGGTGCCCTCGTGCTCGCTCTGGGAGTGCTGTACGCCGTACGCCGTCGGACCCGGGCCCGGGCGGAGTCCGTCCGTCAGGGCCCGGTGGGCACGTAGCGTCAGGGCCCGGTGAGCGAGAACCGCTCCAGCGCCTCCACCACCAGCGCGTGGTCCTCGGCCTGCGGCAGCCCCGAGACCGCGACCGCGCCGATGACGCCCGTGCCCGTCACATGGATCGGGAAGGCGCCCCCGTGCGCCGCGTACCGGTCGGGGTCGAGGCGTGAGGACTCCTCGAAGCTGCTGCCCTTGGCGCGGAAGCGGGTGCCGACCAGGAACGAGCTCGCCCCGTAGCGCTCCACGACCCGGCACTTGCGCTCCAGCCAGGCGTCGTTGTCCGGGGAGGTGCCCGGCAGCGCGCGGTGGAAGAGGCGCTGACCGGCCCGCTGGATGCCGATCGTCACGGCGGCGCCGCGCTCCTGGGCCAGGTCGGCGATGAGGCAGCCCAGCCGCCAGGCGTCGTCGTTGTCGAAGCGGGGCAGCCGCAGTCGGCGCTCCTGCTCCTCCAGCTCCGCCACGCGGGATATCGCGTCAGTGTGCTCGCTCATGCGGGGACCTCGATCCGGACGGTACGGCGCTCCGCGGCCGCCACCCGGGCCGCCTCCAGCACATGCAGGGTGGCCGCGGCCTCGGCGGCGGTGACCGGCGGCGGGGTGCCGTCGCGGAGGGCGGCGGCGACGGCGGCGTAGTACGCGGGGTAATCGCCCCGGAGGGTCTCCACCGGAACGCCGCCGCCGGTCGTCGGGGACTCTCCCGCGCCCAGCCGGCCCCAGTCGCCCTCCGGCTCGGTGCCCCATTCGACGGACGGGTCGCCGGGGCGCAGCCCCTCGCGCAGGGCGGCCTCCTGCGGGTCGAGGCCGTACTTCACATAGCCCGACTCGCTGCCCAGCACCCGGAAGCGCGGGCCGAGCTGGGCGGTGGTCGCGCTCATCCACAGATGGGAGCGGACGCCGCCGGCGTGGGTGAGGGCGATGAAGGTGTCGTCGTCGGTCTGCGCCCCGGGGCGGCGCACATCGACCTCGGCGTAGACGGACTCGACCGGGCCGAAGAGGGTGAGCGCCTGGTCGACCAGATGGCTGCCCAGGTCGTACAGCAGCCCGCCGACCTCGGCCGGGTCGCCGGACTCCCGCCAGCCGCCCTTGAGCTGCGGCCGCCACCGCTCGAAGCGGGACTCGAAGCGCCGCACCTCGCCCAGCGCGCCCTCGGCGAGCAGCTTGCGGAGGGTGAGGAAGTCGTTGTCCCAGCGGCGGTTCTGGAAGACGGTCAGCAGCAGCCCGCGGGCCTCGGCGAGCGCGGCCAGCTCCTCGGCCTCGGCGGCGGTCGCGGCCAGCGGCTTGTCCACGACGGTCGGCAGCCCGGCCTCGAGGGCGGCGCGGGCGAGCGGGACATGGGTGCGGTTCGGGGAGGCGATGACGATCAGGTCCAGCTCATCCGCCCGGGCCCACAGCTCATCGGCGGAGTCCACGAGCCGGACGTCGGGGAACTCGGGGCGCGCCTGCCGCTGCCGCTCCGGGCTGGAGGTGACGATGGTGTCGAGGACCAGCCCCTCGGTGGCCGCGATCAAGGGGGCGTGGAAGACGGATCCGGCCAGGCCGTAGCCGATCAGTCCCACTCGGGTGGTGCTGCTGTCATCGGTGGCATCCATGAAGCCCACTTTGACAACAGTGTTGCCAAAGTGCAAGCGGTGGCCACAATGGAGGGGTGAACAGCACGATGTCCGGAGCGGCCGGGCCCGGAGCCAATCTGACCGCCCTGCGCAGCCATAACGCCGCACTCGTCCTGCGACTGCTGCGGGACGCGGGCGAGGACGGCGTCAGCCGGCCGGAGCTGGCCGGGCGCACCGGCCTCACCCCTCAAGCCGTCAGCAAGATCACGGCCCGGCTGAGGGCGGAGGGGCTGCTGGCGGAGGCCGGTCAGCGCGCCTCGACCGGCGGCAAACCGCCCACCGCGCTCCGGCTGGTCCCGGACGCCCGTCATGCGATCGGGCTCCAGCTCGACCGCGACGAGGTGACGGCGGTCCTGGTCGACCTCGCGGGCACCTCGGTCGCGGCCCGCTCGGCCCCCTTCGACTTCGGCGCGCCCGCGGAGGAGGCGCTCGCGGCGGCCACGGCCGAGGTCAGGGCGCTTCTGGCGGACGCGGCGGCCGGCGGCGTGGTGGGCGGAACGGCGGGCGGCGGTATCGCTGCGGGCGGTGGGACGGACGTCGCGGCGGGCGGCGGTAGTGGCTTGGCGGCAGGCGGCGGGCTGCTCGGCGTCGGCGTCGCCGCGCCCGGGCCGCTCGACCACGGCTCCGGCGTGCTGCACCGCGTCACCGGCTTCCCCCAGTGGGACGGCTTCCCGCTGCGCGACGCGCTCGCCGAGCGGCTCGCCCTCCCCGTCGTCCTCGACAAGGACACCAACGCCGCGGCGCTCGGGCTGGTGACCGCCGGGTCCGCCGAGTCGGCCGCGTACCTCCACCTGGGCACCGGCCTGGGCGCCGGTCTGGTGCTCGGCGGGGATGTGTACCGGGGCGCGCGGACCGACGCGGGGGAGTTCGGGCACCAGGTCATACAGCTCGACGGGCCGCCCTGCGACTGCGGCAACAACGGCTGCCTGGAGGCGCTGTGCCTCGCCGCCGTCGCGCGTGGCGACCGTACGGACGCCGCGCGGCTGCTCGGCATCGGCGCGACCAACCTCGTACGGCTCCTCGACATCGACCGGGTGCTCCTGGGCGGCCGGATGGTGCTGGCCGACCCCGAGCCGTACGTTCGCGGTGTGGCCACGATGATCGCCGAGGACTCCGCCCGCGCCAGTCGCCCCCCGGTGTCCGTGGACGTCGTGGAGCGGGGCGAGCGAGCCGTCGTCGAGGGCGCCGCCCGGCTGGTGCTCGCACCGCTGTTCGCACTGGGCTGATCGAGGGGGATCCTGACCGCCAGTCGGGGGCAATCCGGGCCTGGTGCGGTGTGTCGGCGTGCGGACGCGGAATGTAGCCGAGTGCTCGGGGAAAACCGCAGCACAGCAGAGGTCACTCATGCGCTTGCCCACCGCACTGTCCCTACGAGCTGTCCTTCCGGCGGCCGCGCTCGCGGTCGCCCCGGCCCTCTACGGGGTCCCGGCGTACGCCGCCGAGGCCGAGCCCGCCGCCTGCGGGGACCGGAACGCCTCCGACTTTCCGATCGAAGCCCATCTGCGCGGCGGGCCGGACCAGTACGCCCTGGGCGGCGGCTGGCGCGGCTGGCACATCGAACTGCGCAACGCCACGGACACCGGCTGCCGCGCCATCCATCCCATCGCCGTCCTGGTCGACCAGGCCCATCAACTGCGGCCCCGCCATATCGGCTTCGAGTTCCTGGACCCCTTCGCGGACGGCGGCGCCACCTGGCGGACCGTCTCCTTCCAGACCACGGACGAGGACGAGAACATCGGGGTCTTCGACGACCACTTCAAGGGCTTCACCGTGCCCGCGCACAAGACCGTCGACGTCCAGGTGCGCACGCGCTTCACCGCGGACACGCCCGAGGGGCCGGTGACGGCCAACGCGATCGCCGTACAGCGGCGCGCGGACGACGGCGACTGGGTGGGGCAGTCGAACGACTACGCCTTCCGCGTCGGCGGGGCGGCGACGGCTACGGGTTCGGGTACGAGTTCGGGGACGGGTATGGGTTCGGATACGGATGCCGGTACTCCGGGCACCGGTGCCGGAACCAAGGGCCCGAACGCCGGAACGCGTACGAGGGCGGCCACGCGCTCCGGCGGGCTCACGGAGACCGGGACGGATACCGGTGTCGATGCCGGAGCCGCCACCGACGGGGACAACGAGACCAAGCCCGCCCCGGAACCGACCACCCGTTCCAAGCGCCCCACGGCCACCCCGAGCGGAACGTCCGAGGAGACCGCCTCGGCCGCGCCGAGCCGGAAGCCGAGCGCCACCAGAAGCCCCGGTGCGACCCATAAGGAGAGCAGCCCTGCCGCGGTGCCGCCCCGCGCCGACAGCGACGTTGATGCCGACACGGAGGCGGACGCCGACATCGGCGCGGAGGCCGATCCCGGCACCGATCCCAGCGCCGAAGAGGACGCGGGGACCGGAGCGGATACCGGTACCGATACGGATACCGAGTTGGGCGCGGATGTCGATACGGACATGGACACCGACCTCGGGGCGGACACGGACACGGACCCGGGCTCGGACTCAAGCGCGGACGCCGATACGGGTACTGACGCCGAGACGGGTTCCGACACCGAGACGGGTTCCGACACCGAGACGGGTTCCGACACCGAGACGGGTACTGACACCGAGACTGGTACCGACACCGGCACCGGTACCGACCTCGACGAGGGCCTGGACACCGACACCGAGCTGGGCACGGAGACCGACGACCCCGGCACCGAAACCGAGCCCGGCACCGAAACCGACCCCGGCACCGAAACCGGACGCGAGCCCCAGGCCGAGCCCAGCACCGGTACCGGCAGTGACGGCCGTCACGAGGAGGACGGCGGCCACGAGCGCGAGCGCGAGCGGATGCCCGAACTCGCCGCGACGGGCCGTCACACCGCCCTGCTCGCTGGGCTCGGCGTCATCAGCGCCGCGCTCGTGACCTGCGGAACCGTCCTCGTGGTGAAGTCCCGGCGCTCGAGGGTCTGAAGCCCCGACGCCCCGATGCCCTCACGTCCGGCGCGGGTACGAACTACTGGCCCCGGGGCCCCTCGCCCCGGCGGCGCAGTTCCTCGTCGACCTTGTCCGAGCCGGACTGGATCTGCTCCGAGTGCTTGCCGCCGGTCTTCTTGTCCGCGGTCTCGGCCCCCTTGCGAGCGCCCTTCCGAGTCTTGTCGGGGTTCTTGCTGATCGCGCCCTTGAGCTTGTCCATCATGCCCATCGCGGCCTCCTTACGGTCCGGCCTTACGGTCCGGCTCGTTGCACGGAGGGGCGGATTCCGCCCCTTCCCCAGGATCAGACACCTGTGCGGATCTGTCGCGCTGGGACGGAGCGCGAACCAACGGCGAACGGACCGTGCTCCGGAACACGGGGCGGTCTCCCCAGCACTTTCCCCGGTTAGGCTGAGGTCGTCGCAGAGGTCGATTCCGAGCGGAGAGCAACCAGTGGCAGAGCGCAAGCCGATCGAGTCATGGCTCACCGACATGGACGGTGTCCTGATGCATGAGGGCATACCGGTGCCCGGTGCCGACGCCTTCATCAAGCGGCTGCGCGAATCCGACACGCCGTTCCTGGTGCTCACCAACAACTCCATCTACACCCCGCGCGACCTCCACGCCCGGCTGTCCCGTATCGGGCTGGACGTTCCGGTGGCCAACATCTGGACGTCGGCGCTGGCCAGCGCCCAGTTCCTGGACGAGCAGCGCCCCGGCGGCACCGCGTATGTCATCGGGGAGGCGGGGCTGACCACCGCGCTGCACGACATCGGCTACGTCCTTACGGATGTCGAGCCGGACTATGTGGTGCTCGGCGAGACCCGTACGTACAGCTTCGAGGCGCTTACCAAGGCCATCCGGTTGATCAACGACGGTGCGCGGTTCATCGCCACCAATCCTGATGAGATCGGCCCCTCCGCGGAGGGCGCGCTGCCCGCCACCGGCTCCGTGGCCGCGCTGATCACCAAGGCCACCGGCCAGGAGCCCTACTTCGTCGGCAAGCCCAACCCGCTGATGATGCGGTCCGGGCTGAACGCGATCGGCGCCCACTCCGAGTCCAGCGCGATGATCGGCGACCGGATGGACACGGATGTGCGGGCCGGGCTCGAGGCCGGTATGGAGACCTTCCTGGTGCTCACCGGGGTGACCAAGGCGGGCGAGGTGGACCGGTACCCGTACCGCCCGTCCACGGTCGTCGAGTCCATCGCGGACCTCGTGGAACGCATCGCATGACCCGCCGGTGGGCGCTGGCATGACCTGCCGGTGACCCCTGTGCCCCGGATGGCGCAGTAGGCGCCCGCAGCGGATGCGGGGCCGTGCCGGGCGCGTGAGCCTCTTGGTATCGGGAGGTTTCACCATGCGCATTGTCGCACTCACTCTCTGTACCGCAGCATGCGCCGCCGTCGCGGTGGTGACGGCCGCCGCGCCGGCCCTCGCCGAGCAGCGCCACTCCGCCACCACCACGATCCGGATCAGCCCTCGGGCCCTCGCCCCCGGCGCCGAGGTCGAGGTCTGGGCCTTCGGCTGCCCGGACCGGGTGGCCACCGCCTCGTCACCGGTGTTCGTGGACGACGCGGAGCTGACGCCCGAGGGGGACGCGCTCTTCAGCGAGGCGACGATCCGCTCGACGGCGGCCAAGGGGGCGCACCGGGTCACGCTCGACTGCGCGGGCGGTGGCCTCGTACGTGAGGACGGAACGGGCGCGGACGGCGCGGGCGGGGTCGCCCTCGCCGTGGAGCGCCCGCCCTCGCCCGTCGCCCCCGTCCGCGCCGGCGGGGGCGGCACCGCGCCCGACGAGGCGCGGCCACGCGACGACATCGGCGCTGCGGAGGCGTACGGCCTGGTGCTCTCGGGCGGTACGGCCGTGGCCGTCGGCGGCCTCGCGGTCCACCGCCGCCGCCATCCCTCCCGTACCGCGAGCTGATCGCCATGGAGCTGGATACCGAGATGGACGGACACATGGACGGCATCGGGAATCGCTTCTCCGGCCTCGGGCGGCTGGCCATCGGACTCGCCTGGGCGGCGCTGCTGCTGGGCCTGTGGATGTGGGGCCGGGACACGACGGAGGGGACGGGCGGCCCGGTGCCGATGACCGGGGACGTGGCCGCGGTCGGGCGGCCGTCCGCCCATCCGCTGCCCCCGGCGCACGCGCCGCTGGCCTCCGCCCGGCCCAAGCGGGTCGTGATCGAGGCGGCGGGGGTCCGCGCCCCGATCGTCGCGAGCGGCCTGGATCGTGACGGGGCGGTGAAGCCCCCGCCCTTCAGCCGCCCCGGCACGGTCGGCTGGTACCGCGCCGGCCCCGAGCCCGGCTCCCCGGGCGCCGCGCTGCTGGTCGGCCACCTGGACACGAAGAGCAAACCGGCGGTCTTCCACGAGCTGAGCGATCTCAAGCGGGGGGAGCGGGTGCGGGTCGCGCGGTCGGACGGGACGACGGCGGAGTTCACGGTCGAGGACGTCGAGGTGGTGCCGGAGAAGCACTTCGACGCGCGACGGGTGTACGGGTCGCGGTCCCATGACCGCGCGGAGCTGCGGCTGATCACGTGCGGGGGGAAGTACAACCGCTCGACCCGGACGTACTCGGCGAACGTCGTCGTCTCGGCCTACCTGACCGGCACGACGGGCTCTCCTGGCAATGTGTCGGCAGGCAGC
>NZ_JAAAYH010000434.1:0-7442 GCF_018035285.1 Streptomyces sp. MK37H
GCCGCTGTCCGCCGTGCCTGTCTCCCCAGCCGCCTTGTCCATCGCGACCCGCTGCGCCGGTGGGGCCCAGGGGTCGCGGTCGAGCGGCTCGGGCTGCCTCGGCGGTCCGGATCGCCGCTGCTCAGCCTGCGGCTCGGACGGGTCGTGCTGGTCGGCCATGGAGCTCCCCACAAAGACGTCCGCCCATGCTACGGCCTGTGGCGAGCCCGTCGGCGCCACACAATACGATGACCGGAACCCGCCGCCGGCGGGCGTCTCCCGGAGGTTTTGTTGACCGATCTGACCACCTTCATCGCCGGGCTGCCCAAGGCGGAGCTCCATGTGCACCACGTGGGATCCGCCTCGCCGCGCATCGTGGCCCAGCTGGCCGCCCGCCACCCCGACTCCAAGGTGCCCACCGATCCCGAGGCCCTCGCGGAGTACTTCGTCTTCCGGGACTTCGCGCACTTCATCGAGATCTATCTCTCCGTGGTGGACCTGATCCGCGACGCCGAGGACGTCCGGCTGCTGACCTACGAGATCGCCCGCGACATGGCCCGGCAGCACATCCGCTACGCCGAGCTGACCGTCACCCCCTACAGCTCGACCCGTCGCGGCATCCCGGACACCGCCTTCGTCGAGGCGATCGAGGACGCCCGTAAGGCCGCCGAGTCGGATTTCGGCACGGTGCTGCGCTGGTGCTTCGACATCCCCGGCGAGGCCGGTCTCGAGGCCGCCGAGGAGACCACCCGGATCGCCTGTGAGCTGAACCCCGAGGGGCTGGTCGGCTTCGGTCTCGGCGGTCCGGAGATAGGGGTGCCGCGCCCCCAATTCAAGCCGTACTTCGACCGGGCCATCGCCGCCGGGCTGCGCAGTGTGCCGCACGCGGGCGAGACCACCGGGCCGCAGACGATCTGGGACGCCCTCATCGAGCTCCGGGCGGAGCGCATCGGCCATGGCACCAGCGCCGTCCAGGACCCGAAGCTGCTCGCCCATCTCGCGGAGCGCCGCATTCCGCTGGAGGTCTGCCCGACCTCCAACATCGCCACCCGCGCCGTCGCCACGCTCGGTGAGCACCCCCTGAAGCAGATGGTCGAGGCCGGGGTGTTCGTCACGATCAACAGCGACGACCCGCCGATGTTCGGCACCGACCTCAACACCGAGTACCAGGTCGCGGCCCAGCTGCTCGATCTGGACGCGGCGGGCGTCGCGGCCCTCGCCAAGAACGCGGTCGAGGCGTCCTTCCTGGACGCCGAGGGCAAGGCGCGGCTCTCGGCGGAGATCGACGCCTACACGGTGGTCGCGGGCCGATGAGACCGGCGGGGGCGGGATGCGTCCCGGTCGGCCACCGCGGCGACCCGTATGTGTGCCGTGAGAACACCCTGCCCTCGATCCGCTCCGCGGTGCGCGCGGGCGCGGGCGCGGTCGAGATCGACGTACGGCTGACCCGGGACGGTGTGCCTGTACTGCTCCACGACGCCACGCTGAAGCGGCTGTGGGGCGAGGACCGGCCGCTCTCCGGGCTGACCGCCGAGGAGGTGCGGCAGCTGACCGGCGGGGGTGTGCCGACCCTGCGCGAGGCCCTCGCCTGCGCCGGCTCCACCCGGCTGCTGATCGACCTGCCGGACGCGTCGGCCGCGCCCGCCGCCGTCGCCCAGGTGCGGGAGAGCGGGGCGGGCGACCGGGTGTACTACTGCGGCGCCCTGGCGGCCCTGCACGCCGTGCGCCGCGCGGACCCGGACGCCGAGATCGCGCTGACCTGGACCACGCTGGCCCCGCCGCGTCCGGCGCTGCTGGCCGCGCTGCGCCCCCGGTGGCTCAACTACCGCTTCGGGCTGGTCTCCCGGGAGCTGGTCGCCCGCCATCACGCCGACGGACTGCTGGTCTCCGCCTGGACCGCCGACACCCGCCGGTCGATGTCCCGGCTGCTGCGGGCGGGCGTCGACGCGATCACCACCAACCGCGTCGCCGCCCTGGCGGCCCTGGTCCGGATGTCCCCCCTTGGTCATGACAGGTGACCCTGCCATGACCAAGTGACAAGCCCGGCGCGTGAATCGGCCCGCGCCGCACGGGAACCACCCGCCCGGGGCGGGCATCAGCCCGCCCCTCGCGGGAATCAGCCCCGCATCAGCCCAGCGACGTCATGACGTGCTTGATGCGGGTGTAGTCCTCGAAGCCGTACGCGGACAGGTCCTTGCCGTAGCCGGACTTCTTGAAGCCGCCGTGCGGCATCTCGGCCACCAGCGGGATGTGGGTGTTGATCCAGACGCAGCCGAAGTCCAGGGCCTTGGACATCCGCATCGCGCGGGCGTGGTCCTTGGTCCACACCGAGGAGGCCAGCGCGTACTCCACGCCGTTGGCGTAGGAGATGGCCTGCTGCTCGTCCGAGAAGGTCTGCACGGTGATGACCGGGCCGAAGACCTCGTTCTGGATGATCTCGTCGTCCTGCTTGAGGCCGGAGACCACGGTGGGCGCGTAGAAGAAGCCCTTGTCGCCGACCCGGTGGCCGCCCGCCTCGACCTTGGCGTGCGCGGGGAGCCGGTCGATGAAGCCGGTGACCTGGGCCAGCTGGTTGGCGTTGTTCAACGGGCCGTACAGCACGTCCTCGTCGTCCGGCGCGCCAGTCTTGGTCTCGGCGGCGGCCTTGGCGAGCGCGCTCACGAACTCGTCGTGGATCGACTCGTGGACCAGCACCCGGGTGGCGGCCGTACAGTCCTGGCCCGCGTTGAAGAAGCCCGCGACCGAGATGTCCTCGACCGCCTTGGGGATGTCGGTGTCCTCGAAGACCACGACCGGGGCCTTGCCGCCGAGCTCCAGGTGCACCCGCTTGATGTCCTTCGAGGCGCTCTCGGCGACCTGCTTGCCGGCCCGCACCGAGCCGGTGATGGACGCCATGGCGGGCACGGAGTGCTCGACCATCAGCCGGCCGGTCTCGCGGTCACCGCAGATCACGTTGAAGACGCCCTGCGGATGGCCCAGTTCCGCCAGCACCCCGCCGATGATCTCGGCGAACAGCACGGTGGAGGCGGGCGTGGTGTCCGAGGGCTTGATGACGACCGTGTTGCCCGCCGCCAGCGCCGGGGCGAACTTCCATACGGCCATCATCATCGGGTAGTTCCACGGTGCAACCTGGGCGCACACCCCGACCGGCTCCCGCCGGATGATCGAGGTGAGCCCCTCCATGTACTCACCGGCCGAGCGGCCCTCCAGCATCCGGGCCGCGCCCGCGAAGAAGCGGATCTGGTCGATCATCGGCGGGATCTCCTCGTCCCGCGTGAGACCGATCGGCTTGCCGGTGTTCTCGGACTCGGTGGCGATCAGCTCCTCCGCCCGCGCCTCGAAGGCGTCGGCGATCTTGAGCAGTGCCTTCTGCCGCTCGCCGGGCACCAGGTCGCGCCAGGCCGGGAAGGCGGCCTCGGCGGCGGCCATCGCCGCGTCCACGTCCGCGGCGCCCGACAGCGGCGCGGTGGCGTAGGGCTCGCCCGTGGCCGGGTTGACCACCTCCGTGGTCCGCCCGTCCGTGGCGTCCCGGAACTCTCCGTCGATGTAGTTGC
Organism: Streptomyces sp. MK37H; assembly: GCF_018035285.1. Classification (NCBI taxonomy): domain Bacteria; kingdom Bacillati; phylum Actinomycetota; class Actinomycetes; order Kitasatosporales; family Streptomycetaceae; genus Streptomyces; species Streptomyces sp. MK37H. The sequence continues at coordinate 3,534 of NZ_JAAAYH010000434.1, forward strand.
GCAGACGACGCAGTTCGGTGGTCACGTGCCACCCCTCCTGTCAGCTGTCCGATGGGTGAGACACCCACAGTAGTCGCCGGTGCTGCGTTTTCAACATACCCGCCACACCAGAACGACGGAATCAGTGTTTTCGAGGCCCATTGACGACGAAATTCATCGCAGAAGGGTTGCGACACGGGCGAGGCTCGTGCACAGTGAGGGTCGTGGCCACACCTGACAAGAACGGCACGCCGACCCTCGACTCCGTGTCCCTGGCGATCATCGAGCAGCTCCAGGAGGACGGTCGCCGGCCGTACGCCGCCATCGGAAAGGCCGTCGGGCTCTCCGAGGCCGCCGTACGGCAGCGTGTGCAGAAGCTGCTCGACCAGGGCGTGATGCAGATCGTCGCCGTTACCGATCCTCTCACCGTGGGGTTCCGGCGGCAGGCGATGGTCGGCATCAACGTCGAGGGCGATCTCGACCCGGTCGCGGACGCGCTGACCGCAATGGACGAGGTCGAGTACGTGGTCGTCACCGCGGGCTCCTTCGATCTCCTGATCGAGATCGTCTGCGAGGACGACGACCACCTCCTCGAAATGATCAACAAGCGGATCCGCACGCTGCCCGGTGTGCGCTCCACCGAGAGCTTCGTCTACCTCAAGCTCCGGAAGCAGACCTATACCTGGGGAACGAGATAGCAATGAGCGCCGACCTCTCCAAGACGGCGTACGACCACCTGTGGATGCACTTCACCCGCATGTCGTCGTACGAGAACTCCCCCGTGCCGACGATCGTGCGCGGTGAGGGCACGTACATCTACGACGACAAGGGCAAGCGGTACATCGACGGCCTGGCCGGCCTGTTCGTGGTCAACGCCGGCCACGGCCGGGTCGAGCTGGCGGAGACGGCCTACAAGCAGGCCCAGGAGCTCGCCTTCTTCCCGGTGTGGAGCTACGCCCACCCCAAGGCCGTCGAGCTCGCCGAGCGGATCGCGGGCTACGCGCCCGGCGACCTGAACAAGGTCTTCTTCACCACCGGCGGCGGCGAGGCCGTCGAGACCGCGTGGAAGCTGGCCAAGCAGTACTTCAAGCTGACCGGCAAGCCCACCAAGCACAAGGTGATATCCCGGGCGGTGGCCTACCACGGCACCCCGCAGGGCGCCCTGTCGATCACCGGTCTGCCGGGGCTCAAGGCCCCCTTCGAACCGCTGGTCCCCGGCGCCCACAAGGTCCCCAACACCAACATCTACCGCGCCCCGATCTTCGGTGACGACCCCGAGGCGTTCGGCCGCTGGGCCGCCGATCAGATCGAGCAGCAGATCCTCTTCGAGGGCGCGGACACCGTGGCCGCGGTCTTCCTGGAGCCGGTGCAGAACGCGGGCGGCTGCTTCCCGCCGCCGCCCGGGTACTTCCAGCGGGTCCGCGAGATCTGCGACCGCCATGACGTGCTGCTCGTCTCGGACGAGGTCATCTGCGCCTTCGGGCGGCTGGGCACGATGTTCGCCTGCGACAAGTTCGGCTACGTCCCGGACATGATCACCTGCGCCAAGGGGATGACCTCCGGCTACTCCCCAATCGGCGCGTGCATCGTCTCCGACCGGCTTGCCGAGCCCTTCTACGAGGGCGACAACACCTTCCTGCACGGCTACACCTTCGGCGGCCATCCGGTCTCGTCCGCCGTGGCCCTGGCCAACTTCGACATCTTCGAGCGCGAGGGACTCAACCAGCATGTGCTGGACAACGAGACCGCGTTCCGCTCCACGCTGGAGCGGCTGCACGATCTGCCGATCGTCGGCGATGTCCGGGGGAATGGTTTCTTCTATGGCATCGAGCTGGTGAAGGACAAGGCCACCAAGGAGTCCTTCGACGAGGAGGAGACCGAGCGTGTCCTCTACGGCTTCCTCTCCAAGGCGCTGTTCGAGAACGGGCTGTACTGCCGGGCCGACGACCGCGGCGACCCGGTCGTCCAGCTGGCCCCGCCGCTGATCGCCGACCAGGCGGTGTTCGACGAGATCGAGCAGGTGCTGCGGACGGTGCTGACGGAGGCGTGGACGAAGCTCTGAGGCTGGCGTCTGCGGCTCAGCTGACGTCTGCGGTCAGCTGGCGTCTGCGGTCAGCTGGCGTCTGCGGTCAGCTGGCGTCTGCGGCTCAAGCCCTCGTGTTTCACGCCCATTTGAGGGCGAACCACAGCTCCATACGGACGTCCGCGTCGCCCAGGTCCACATCCAGCAGGGCCCCGGCGCGGGCGATCCGCTGACGGACCGTATTGCGGTGGACCTCCAGCGCCACCGCCGTACGGTCCCAGCTGCCGTGCAGCGACAGCCACACCCTCAGCGTCTCCAGCAGCGCCGGTGCGCCCTCGAGCGGCGCCAGCAGGGCCCGGCCGTGCGCCCCCGCCTCGGCCGGGTCCACCAGCGAGCCGACCCCGCCGGCGCGGGCCGGGCCGTCCCGCACCAGCGGCACCCGTTCGGCGACGGCCCGCCGCAGCGCACGGGCGGCGTCGGCGCCACCGCGTGTCAGGTCCGCGGCCGGTACGGGCGCCCCGACGCCGAGGGTCCAGCCGGGCTGCGCCCGTACCTCCCCCTCGCCCGGGACGAGGGCGCTCAGCGCGTCCCCGTCGAGGTCGACCAGCGGCGTCCCGAGCCCGGCCGCGAGCGCCGCCGTGGCCAGCAGCCCGTCGTCCCGGCCGCGGCCGCGCCGCCGCCCGTGCACCACGGTCCACAGCCCGCCGTCCTCCGTCGGCTCGGGGGACGTCCCCGGCTGCCCGGGCTGCCCCGGCGTCCCCGGCTGCCCGGGCTGCCCCGGCGTCCCCGGCTGCCCGGGCTGTCCCGGCGTCCCCGGCTGCCCGGGCTGTCCCGGCGTCCCCGGCTGCCCCGGCGTCCCCGGCTGTCCCGGCGAGGGACTCAGCAGCCCCGCCACCCGCGCCGGTTCGGCGCCGAGCATCAGCCGCACCAGGGCCGATGTGCGCTCGGCCTCGGCCCCGACCACCCGCCGGGCCGTCAGCAGCGACAGCAGCACCACGGCCATCCCCACGATCGCCCCGTCCGCCCCGTCCCGCCGGGGTGCGCAGACGCCGAGCGCGAGCCGGTCCTCCGGCCCCGCCGGATGGCCCAGCCCGTAGGCGGTCAGCAGCAGTTCCTCACCGGCCGCGCCGGTCGCCCTGCCCGCCGCCGAGGACGGGCCCGAGCGCAGCCGCGCCGCGAGCGCGCCGAGCGCCTTACGGGCCGCGCGTGGCGGCCTCGGCCCGGCGGCCGCCAGCTCCGCGCCGTCCGGGGTGTCCGGGCCAGCCGGGCCGTAGAGCACCGTCCACGCCCCGAGGTGCTGGCCGAGCTGGCGCAGCACGGCCGGTACGGGGTGCGGGCGCGCCGCGGCCGTCGCCAGTGACTGCTGCGCCTCGGTGAGGCTCCGCAGCTCATGGTGGCGGCGCTCGGCCATCGCGTCCCATACGGCGCTCGCCACGGCCGTGAAGGTCGTCTGCCGGGGCACCTCCACCAGCGGCAGCCCGTGCCGGTCGCACGCCTCGGCCAGCGCGCGGGGCACCGTGTCGTGCACCGGCGCGATGCCGAAGCCGAGCGCCGCCGCGCCCGCCTGGACCGTACGGGCCACATAGCGGTCCCAGTAGGTGCCAGCGCCCGCCGCCTCCGGGCAGTGCACCCCCGCGCTGAGCAGCAGCTCTCCGCCCAGCAGATACGGGACGGGGTCCTCCATCTCGCTGGTGTGGACGAAGTACACGGGCGTGTCCGCCTCGCGCCCGCCCGCGACCTGCCGCAAGCCCAGGGCGGGGTGGCGAAGGAGGGTGGAGAGCGGGACGGGTGCCGTCGGGGGGACGCGGTCGTTCATCACGGCGGGCCTCACGAGGGGATGGTTCGTACATCCCGGGGATCGGGAGTGGAGGAAACGTACACTTCCCGGACGCTTCGGCGACACCTAG
>NZ_JAAAYH010000435.1:0-7378 GCF_018035285.1 Streptomyces sp. MK37H
ACGTCGTGGCCGCGGCGGCGGAGTTCCGCAATGGCGGGCTCGCCGATGCGGGACTCGACGACCACCCGGCCCGCCGTCATCGCCCGGGGGTGGAAGGAGCCGGGGAAGGACTCCTGGTGCCAGTTGGGGGCGTCGATGGCGCCCTGCAGATCCAGGCCGGAGCGCACCGGCGCCCGTAGCGCGACGCCGAGGAAGAAGTGCGTGCTCCACTGGTCCTGCTGGTCGCCGCCGGGAGTGCCGAAGGCCATGACGGGGGTGTCGCCGCGCAGCGCGAGCGAGGGGGTGAGCGTGGTGCGGGGGCGGCGGCCGGGGGTGAGGGAGTTGGGCAGGCCGGGGTCCAGCCAGGTCATCTGGAGCCGGGTGCCGAGCGGGAAACCCAGCGCGGGGATGACGGGGTTGGACTGCAGCCAGCCGCCGCTGGGCGTGGCCGCGACCATGTTGCCCCAGCGGTCCACCACGTCGAGGTGGCAGGTGTCGCCCCGGGTCACCCCGTCCGGCCCGACGGCCGGTTCGCCCATGCCCGCCGCGCCGGCGGCCGGTCCGTCCGCCCCGGAGGCCGCGCGGGCCACCGCGGCCAGCGCCTGCTTGCTCAGCCGCGGCGTACGGCCCCCGGGGTGCCCGGGGCGCAGCTCGTACGAGGCCTGTTCGCCGATCAGCGCCCGCCGCTCGTCGTTGTACGGACGCGAGAGCAGCTCCGTCAGCGGAACGTCGGCGGCGTCCCCGTACCACGCCTCGCGGTCGGCCATGGCCAGCTTGCCGCCCTCGATCAGGAGGTGCAGGAAGTCGGGCGTGCCCAGGTCGGCCTCGCTCAGCCCGTACGGCAGCAGGGCGAGTTGCTGGAGCAGCACCGGCCCCTGGCTCCAGGGCCCGGCCTTGCACACGGTCCAGCCATTCCAGAAGTGGCGGACGGGCGGCTCGTACGTGGCCTCGAAGGCGGCCAGGTCGTCCCCGATCATGGTCCCGGCGTTGCGGTGCCCGGACGAGTCCATCGCGGGCCGGGCCGCCGCGTCCGCCAGCTCCTCCGCGATGAAGCCCTCGCGCCAGACCCGGCGGGCCGCCTCGATCTGGGTCTCGCGCCCCGGCCCTGCCCCCTCCGCCTCGGCGATCAGCCGCCGCCAGGTGGCGGCCAGCGCGGGGTTGGTGAGCAACCGCCCGGCGGCGGGGGACTTCCCGTCCGGCAGATACAGCTCGGCCGAGGTCGTCCACTCGGTCTCGAACAACTCCCGCACGGTCTCGACCGTCTCCCCGATCCGCTCCACCGCCGGATGGCCGTGCTCGGCGTAGCCGATCGCGTACCGCAGCACCTCGGCGAGCCGCTTCGTGCCGTGGTCGCGCAGCAGCACCATCCAGGCGTCGAACGCACCGGGTACCGCCGCCGCGAGCGGACCGGTGCCGGGGACGAGGTCGAGGCCGAGCGCGGTGTAGTGGTCGATGGTGGCCCCGGCTGGGGCCGGGCCCTGTCCGCACAGCACGGTGGGTTCGCCGCCGGCCGGGGCGAGGATGATCGGCACCTCACCGGCGGGCCCGTTCAGATGCGGCTCGACCACATGCAGGACAAACCCGGCGGCCACGGCCGCGTCGAAGGCGTTGCCGCCGTCCTCCAGGACGGCCATGGCGGACTGCGAGGCCAGCCAGTGGGTGGAGGACACCATGCCATGGGTGCCCTGCAGGGTGGGCCGGGTGGTGAACATGTCGGCAGGCTCCTGGTCTCGTACGAGTGCGGGTGCGGGTGCGGGTGCGGGTGCGGGTGCGGATGCGGATGCGGGTGTGCGGACGTTTGGGCGGTCAGAAGGCCGAGGCGTCCTCGGGGGCCGAGGCGTCGGGCGCGGTGCCGTCGTCCGCCACCAGATGGCAGGAGACCTGGCGGCGGCCGCCGCCCACCGTAAGCCGCCGCAGCACGGGCGGCTCGGTGCGGCAGCGGTCGACGGCGAGCGGACAGCGGGTGTGGAAGCGGCAGCCGCTCGGCGGATCCAGCGGGCTGGGCAGCTCCCCGCTGAGCACGATCCGGGCGCGCGACCGCTGCGCGGCCGGGTTCGGTACCGGGGCCGCGGACAGCAGGGCCTGGGTGTACGGGTGCTTGGGGTCGGCGAACAACTCGGCGGCCGAGGCCTGTTCCACCAGCTGCCCCAGATACATCACGGCGATCCGGTCGGCGAGGTACTCGACGGCGGCCAGGTCATGAGTGATGAACAGACAGCCGAACCGCCGCTCCCGCTGGAGGTCCGCCAGCAGATTGAGCACGGACGCCTGGACGGAGACGTCCAGCGCCGAGGTCGGCTCGTCGGCCACCAGCAGCTGCGGATCGACCGACAGCGCGCGGGCGATCGAGACCCGCTGCCGCTGTCCGCCGGAGAGTTCATGGGGCCGCCGCCGCGCCAGTTCGGGCCGCAGCCCCACCTGGGCCAGCAGCGTGGCGACCCGGTCGCGCAGGGCGTCGCCGGAAGCCAGGCGGTGCAGCCGCAGCGGCTGGCCGACGATGGCGCCCACGGTCATCCGGGGGTCGAGCGAGGAGGACGGGTCCTGGAACACCAGGTGGAAGTCCTTGCGCAGCGGACGCAGCGCGCGCTTCGACAGCCGGGTCACATCGCGGCCGTTGATCGTCACCTGGCCCGAGGTCGGCCGGTCCAGCCGTACGGCGCACCGCCCCACCGTGGACTTGCCGCTGCCGGACTCCCCGACCAGGCCGACGATCTCACCCCGGCCGATGCTGAGGCTGACCCCGTCGACCGCCCTGACGGTGCCGGCGGGGCCGGTGAAGTGGCGGACCAGGCCGCTGATGTCGAGCACGGCGTCATCCCGCGACGCCTGCGCGGGCGCGACGGCGGCGGTCATGAGGCGGCCTCCTGTCCGGGGTGTTCGGGGTGTTCGGGGCGTTCGGGGCGTTCGGGGTGTTCGGCATGTTCGGGTTGTTCAGGGTGCACCGGCACCGGATACCAGCACGCCGCCTCGTGCAGCTCAGCTTGCTCGGAGCGCTCGTACCGTTCGTACCCCTCACGCCTCTCGTTCCGCTCGCGCAGCGCCCGCAGCGCGGGCTTCTGCTCCCCGCACCGCTCGTCGGCGTAGGAGCAGCGGGGCTGGAAGGTGCAGCGGTCGGGCTGTTCGGTGAGGCTCGGCACCAGCCCGGGGATCTCCTGGAGCCGCCCCCGCTCGCCCTCCGCCCGCCGCCTGCCGGGCACCGGCACCGCGCCGAGCAGCCCGCGGGTGTACGGGTGGCGGGGCGTGCCGAACAGCTCGTCCACCGGGGCCTGTTCGACGCCCCGGCCCGCGTACATCACCAGCACCCGGTCGGCGATGTCGGCGACCACGCCCAGATCGTGGGTGATCAGCACGATCGCGGTGCCGAGCCGCTCCCGCAGGGACTGCAGCACCTCCAGGATGCCCGCCTGCACGGTGACGTCCAGCGCGGTGGTGGGCTCGTCGGCGATGAGCACGGCCGGGTCGCAGGCGATCGCGATGGCGATCATCACCCGCTGCCGCATACCGCCGCTGAGCTGGTGCGGATAGTCGCGGGCCCGCTGGGCGGGGGCGGGGATGCCGACGAGGTCGAGCAGGTCCACGGCCCGCTCGCGCGCCTCCCGGCGGCCGATCCCCTGATGGCGCCGGAGGACCTCACCGACCTGGCGGCCGATGGTGAGGACGGGGTTCAGCGAGGTCATCGGCTCCTGGAAGATCATCGCGATCTCCCGGCCGCGGACGTCCCGCAGCTGGCTCTCGTCCGCCCCCACCAGCTCCCGTCCGCCCAGCCGGATGGAGCCGCCGACGCTCGCGGTGGGCGGCAGCAGCCCCATCACGGCGGTGGAGGTCACGGATTTACCGCAGCCGGACTCGCCGACCACGGCCAGTACTTCACCGGCGGCGATGTCGTACGACAGCCCGTCCACCGCGTGGACCACGCGGGTCGGGGTGCGGAAGACCACGGACAGGTCCCGCACGCTCAGGGCAGGGGGCGCGGTGGACGTGGTCATCGGCTGTCTCCCTGGGGGTCGAGGATGTCGCGCAGCCCGTCCCCGAGCAGATTGAACGCGAGCGTCGCGGCGATGATCGCCAGGCCCGGGAAGACCGCCATCCAGGGCGCGGCGGCGATGTACGCCTGGGCGCTGGAGAGCATCACCCCGAGCGAGGGGGACGGCGGCTGGACGCCGAGGCCGAGGAAGCTCAGCAGCGCCTCGCCGATGATCGCGGTGGGGATGCCCACGGTGGCCTGGACGGTCAGCGCGGACAGGGCGCCGGGGAGGATGTGGCGGAAGAGCACGGTGCCGTCCCCGCCGCCGCCCACCACCGCCGCCGCCACATAGTCGAGGTGTTTGAGCCGCAGTGTCTCCGCCCGGGTGATCCGGATGACGGCCGGGATCTGCGAGACGCCGACCGCGATCGTGGCGTTCAGCAGGGACGGCCCGAGGATGGTGGCCAGGCCCACCGCCAGCACCAGGAAGGGGAAGGCGAGCAGGGTGTCGGTGAGCCGGGAGACCACCGAGTCGGCGAACCGCCCGTAGTAGCCCGCGATCAGTCCGAGCGGCACTCCGGCCGCGAAGGCCAGCGCCACCGCGAGCAGCCCGATCTGCAGCGAGGCCCGCACCCCGTACACGACGCGGGAGAGCTGGTCGCGGCCCAGGTCGTCGGTGCCCAGCCAGTGGGCCCAGCCCGGCGGCCGGAGGGCGGCCGTGAAGTCGGGGCGGGCCGGGTCGTACGGCGCGATGAGCGGTGCGCACAGCGCGATCAGCACCAGGATCGCGGCGGCCACGGCCCCGGTGAGGGCCAGCTTGTTGCGGGTCAGCAGCCGGAGCCGGGACAGCGGGGCGAGCGGCGCCCGCTCCGGCTCCTCGGCGGCGGGAAGGGCGGTGGCGGCCGCGCTCACTGGGCACCTCCGAGGCCGATGCGCAACTCGGCATCTCCGAGCCGGATTCTCACTGGGCACCTCCGAGCCGGATACGGGGGTCGATCACCGAATAGGCCAGGTCCACCAGGAGGTTGACGAGGATGTAGGCGGTCGAGGTGAACAGCACCACGCCCTGCACCATCGCGTAGTCGCGGGAGAAGACCGCGTCGATGGTGAGCTTGCCGAAGCCCGGCAGGACGAAGATCTGCTCGGTGACCACCGCGCCCGAGATGAGGTGCCCGAGCTGGAGCCCGAGCACGGTCACCACGGTGACCAGGCTGTTGCGCAGGGCATGACCCATGATCACCTGACGCCGGGAGAGCCCCTTGGCGCGCGCCGTGCGCACATAGTCGGCGGACAGCGAGCCCAGCATGGCCGCGCGCGTCTGCCGCATCACGACCGCCGCCAGACCGGAGCCGAGGACGATCACCGGTAGCACCATATGGCGCAGGTTCTCCATCGGATCCACGCCGAACGGCACGAAACCGGAGGCCGCGAAGACCGGGACGGCGATCGCGAAGGCGAGGACGAGCACGATGCCGAGCCAGAAGGCGGGCACCGAAAGCCCCAACAGCGCCACCGCGTTGACCAGCCACTCCTCGGGCCGGCCGCGCCGGACCGCCGCCACCACCCCGGCGCCCACGCCGACCACGACCGCGAGCAGCAGGGCCAGCGCGGACAGTTCGAGGGTGACGGGCAGCGCCTCCATCACCGAGTCCAGGACCGGCAGCCCGGTGCGGGAGGAGACCCCGAGGTCGCCGGTGGCGGCGTGCCGCACATAGCGCAGGTACTGCACCACGATGTTGTCGTCGAGCCCGTAGCTCTCGCGGATCTGGGCGATCGCCTCGGGCGTGGGCTCCTCCCCGGCCAGCGCGGTGGCGGTGTCGCCGGGCAGCGCCCGTACGCCGGCGAAGACCACGACGCTGACCAGGAAGAGCGTGATCAGGGATTCGCCGAGACGGCGGATCGGATACGACATCAGCTCCCTCCCTTCACATATCCGGCGTCCTTCACCCGGATCAGCCCGTCGCCGAAGACCTTCAGCCCGGCGACCTTCTTCGTCACGGAGACGTAGTTGGTGGGCTGGATCAGATAGAGCACGGTGTGCGCGGCGCGGACGCGCTCCACGAGCCGGGCGTAGATCTTCTTGCGGGCGGGCTTGGCCGCGGTGGCGCCGCCCTCGGCGATCAGCCGGTCGATGGCGGGGTCGGAGAGCCCGCCGTAGTTCTGGGCGCCGCCGGTGCCGGCGAACACGTCGATGTTGCCCGCCGGGTCGAGCCGCCCCGACCAGTTGGTGGTCGCCGCCTGGAAGTCGCCCGCGCGGGAGTGCTCCAGGCCGGTGGCGAACTCGGTGGGGGTCAGGATCACCGCGAAGCCCGCCTCCTTGGCCATGGCCTGGACGACCTGGCCCAGCCGGTTGTCCTCCGGGGTGGTGCTGATCTGGAGCCGCACCCGGACCGGGGTGGCCACCTTGGCGGCCTTGAGCAGCCGCCTGGCCTTGGCCAGGTCGCGGGCCGGGCAGCGGGACCCGGTGGCGTACGGGGTGCCGGACGGGAGCGGACCGCAGGTGGGCCGGTAGCGGCCCTGGAAGACGATGGTGTTGATCAGGTCGCGGTCCAGGGAGAGGTCGAACGCCTCGCGCACCCGCACATCCCGCGCGATCGGGGTGTCGATCCGGCCCGGCGGCGCCCCGGCGCCCTTGGTGTTGCCGATGTTGAGGGTCAGTCCGTAGTAGCCCAGCGAGGGGGAGTGGAACAGCTGCAGCCCGGGTTCGGTGAGCGCCCGGCCCACCTGGACCGGGTCCATCTGGTCGCCCACCTGGATGTCGCCGGACTGGAGATTCGCCAGCCGGACGTTGCCGTCGGTGATGGTGCGGTAGATCACCCGCCGCAGATGGACGGCGTCCGCGTCGTAGTAGTTCGGGTCCTTGTCCAGCACGATGCGGTCGCCCACCACACGCTCGGCGTAGCGGAACGGGCCGACGCAAGTGGGGTGGCTCGCGAAGGCCTTGGCGTAGCGCTTCAGCGCCGTCGGGGACATCACCATGCCCGCGCGGTCCGCGAGCAGCGCCGGCAGCGGGACGTACGGCTTGGCCAGCCGCAGCCGTACGGTGTCCTCACCGACCGCCTGGACCGAGGTGAGGGGCTTCAGCTCGCTCGCGCGGACGGAACCGGTCAGCGTCCGGTGCCGGTCCAGGGAGGTCTTGACCGCCTTGGCGTCCATGCGGGTGCCGTCGGCGAACCGGACGCCGCGCCGCAGCTTGATGGTGACGGTGCGGCCCCCGTCGCTGGTCGTGGGCGGGGCGGCGGCGAGCTGCGGCACGATCCGGTTCGCGGCGTCGACGTCGTAGAGCTTCTCGCATATCGCGGTGAACACGGTCCGGCCCACGGCGGTGCTGGCCAGGGTGGGGTCCAGCTTGTCCGGGTCCGATTTGAGGGCGATGGTGAGCGTTCCGCCGTCGCGGGCGGGCCGGGGGTCGGTCATCCGGTCGGCGCCCACCTC
>NZ_JAAAYH010000436.1:0-7356 GCF_018035285.1 Streptomyces sp. MK37H
GGCGGCAGCGGCGGACACCCCCGATCCCCCCGCGGATGTGTACAAACTGCTGGAGGACCCCGAGGTCACCTCGGTCGGACAGGAGCCCGCCCACGCCCGGCTGACCCCGTACGCCGACACCGCCGAGGCCCTCGAGGGCGGCACCAAGAGCCGCTGGACCGCCTCGCTCGACGGCACCTGGAAGCTCCACATGTCCGACCGCCCCGAGGAGGTGCCGAAGGACTTCTTCACCGAGGACTACGACACCTCCAAGGGCGGCTGGCGCAGTGTGAGCGTGCCGCACACCTGGCAGACGGACGGCCTGGACCATCCGGTGTTCCGGAACATCCCCACCGAGATGTATCCGGACGACCCCCCGAAGGTCCCGCACGACGTCAATCCGACCGGCGCCTACGTCAAGACCTTCGAACTGCCCAGGAGCTGGGAGAAGCGGCGGACGTTCCTCCGCTTCGAGGGCGTCACCAGCGGCTATCCGGTGTGGGTGAACGGCTCCTACGCGGGCTATGACCAGGGTGGCTACACCCCCGCCGAATTCGACATCAGCGACCGGCTGCACCCGGGCCGCAACACCATCGCGGTGCAGGTCCACCGCTGGGGTTCGGGATCGCATCTGGAGGACTACGACCAGTGGCGGTTCTCGGGCATCTTCCGCTCGGTCGGGCTGTACTCCACCCCGGCCGAATATCTGCGGGACGTCACCGTCAAGACCGGTCTGGACAGCCAGTACCGCGACGCCCGGCTGACCGCCGAGGTCGATGTGGCCGCCAAGGGCCCGGAGCACGCCTCGGACGACCGCAAGGTGCTCGGCACCCTCTACGACGAGCGCGGACGCGAGGTGACAACGATGTCGGGGACGGTGGGCGACGGCGGTGGCTCCACCACCCTCACCGCCGATGTGGCCAACCCGGCCAAGTGGACCGATGAGACGCCCCACCTCTACACCCTCGTCGTCCGGCTCACCGGCGCCGACGGCACGGTCACCCACACCACCGCCCAGCCCGTGGGGTTCCGCGAGATCGAGATCAAGGACAGACAGCTCCTCGTCAACGGGAAACGCATCCTCGTCAAGGGCGTCAACCGCTCCGAGACCGACCCCGACACCGGCCGCCACGCCACCCGTGAGCGCACCGCCTCCGACGTCTCGCTGATGAAGCAGCTCAACGTCAACTCCGTGCGCACCTCGCACTACCCCTCGGATCCGTACCTCTACGAGCTGGCCGACGCGCGCGGTCTGTGGATCGACGACGAGGTGGACATCGAGACCCACCACCACGACGCCTGCCCGGACGACTGCCTGGCCGAACGGCCCGAGTGGCAGGCGGCGTTCATGGACCGTCTCACCGCGATGTACGAGCGGGACAAGAACCATCCCAGCGTGCTGATGTGGGACACCGGCAACGAGGCCGGACTGGGCAAGGCCCACTACGCGATGGCCGACTTCCTGGACCGCGAGGACCCGGCCCGGCCGGTCTACCACCAGCCCAACAGCCCGGACGGCGACGCCCCGTTCGCCGATGTCTGGGGCCCGCGCTATCCCTCCCCCTCGGGCCTGGAGGAGAAGGCGAAGGCCACCACCAAGCCGATCATCATGGGTGAGTACGCCCACGCCATGGGCAACTCGCTCGGCAACTTCAGGGAGTTCTGGGATGTGGTGCGGAAGTACCCCCAGGTCCAGGGCGGCTACATCTGGGACTGGGCGGAGCAGAACATCACCCAGCCGCTGCTCACCACCCCCGACACCTCCGGCAACGACATCCTGTCGTACGTCTCCGGAAAGCCCGGTCTGGTGGCGGGACACCAGGGCAAGGCGCTGGAGCTGTCCGGTCTTGACGACTTCGTGGAGGTCTACCGCGATCCGAAGCTGGACGCGGTGTCGGACGCGCTCACCCTGGACGCCTGGGTGAAACCCGCCGACTGGACCGGCTCCTTCACCATGATCGCCAAGGGCGACCACAGCTATGCGTTGAAGATGCGCGACAAGGACACCCTGGAGTTCTTCGTCTACGGCGACGGGGACTGGCACACCGTGGCGGCCGATGTCCCCGCCGGCTGGTACGGCTCATGGCATCGCGTCTCCGCCACCTTCGACGGCCGGACGCTCCGGCTGCTCATCGACGGGAAGCAGACCGCGTCGGCCGACTGGACCGGCAGCGTGGGCTACTCCGCGCAGCCGGTCAACATCGGCCGCAACCCGGAGACCGACCAGGAGAACATCCGCACCCGGATGGCACACGGCACCGTCGACCAGGTCCGCGTCTACCACGAGGCGCTGAGCCCCGATCAGCTCGCCGCCGACCCCAGCGCGGACGCGGTGCTCGCGCTCGACTTCGACCGGCTCGACCGTAAGGGGGACTTCCTGTCCTACGGCGCCGGGACCGGCGGGGTCGACGGGGTGGTCTCCTCCGACCGCACCGTCCAGCCCGAGGCCCGCACCATGGCTGCCGTCCACGCCCCGATCCGGATCGCGGGCGACGAGGCCCGCGCCGGCCGGGTCGAGGTGCGCAACGAGCGGTCCTTCACCGGCACCGGCGACCTCCGGCTGCGCTGGCGCGTCACCGAGGGCGCCCGCACCCTGGCCCAGGGCAGTCGCGGCCTCGACCTCGCCCCCGGTGAGCGGAGCACCCTCCAACTGCCCAAGCCGCCCGCCAACCCCCAGGACGCCGACCGGCAGCTGACCGTGGAGGCGGTGCAGGCGGCGGACACGGTCTGGGCGAAGGCCGGACACCGGGTTGCGGTCGAGCAGTTCGACATCGGCGGCCGCCGGCTCGCGGGCACAACGCCCGCGCGGGCACCGGGGAAGGTGACGGCCACCACCTCCGGCGACCGCCTTACGGTCACCGGCGACGGCTTCTCGTACGGCTTCGACAGGGCCAGTGGCGAGCTGGTCTCCATGAAGTCCGGCGGCCGGGAGCTCCTCGGCTCCGGCCCCGAGCTGGACGCCTGGCGCGCCCCGGTCAGCAATGAGATCGGCTCCGAGGAGGGATCCTGGCGCGAGGCGGGCCTGGACCGGCTGCGCACCAAGCCCGGCAAGGTCACGGTGGACGAGCGGAACGGCGAGGTCGTCGTCACCGTGCCCTCCTCCGCCACCGCGCCCGGCGTCAAGGACTCCTCGTTCGCCCAGACCCTGCGGTACACCGTCAGCGGCACCGGGGAGCTGCGCCTCGACCACCGCGTGGAGGCCCGGGGCGCGGCGCGCAAGGTGCCCTATCTGCCCCGTATCGGGCTCTCGCTGCGCATACCCGACCGCTACGACCGGTTCAGCTGGTACGGGCGCGGGCCACAGGAGAACTACAACGACCGTAAGGACGGCGCCCCCGTGGGGGTGTACTCCACGGACGTGGACGAGCAGTTCGCCGGATACACCAAGCCGCAGGACTACGGGAACCACGAGGACGTCCGCTGGGCCTCGCTGTCCGACGGCAGCGGCGGGCTCCTGGTGTCCGGGGACTTCTCTGCCGGCGTGACCCCCTACACCGGGATCGACCGCGCCGCCTACCCGTTCGCCCTCCGCAAGGACCCGGGAGGCAACACCCTGCACCTGGACCACGCGGTGAGCGGGGTGAGCGAGACGTTCCACACCGTGCTGCCCGAGTACCAGGTGCGGCCCGCCAAGGAGTACGCCTACACCCTGCGGCTGCGCCCGCTGACCGGCGCCGAGGCCCGCACCGGCACCCCGCGCGGCCCGGTGGTCTGCGCCCCCGAGGCGAAGCTCACCGCGGCCGACACCACGGTGCCGGCGGGCGGCTCCACCCCGGCCGAGCTGACCGTCACCAACCCCTGTGACACTCCGCTGCGCGATGTCACGGCCGCCTTCGGCCTGGCCCAGGGGTGGACCGCCGAGCCCGGCACCTTCGACCTCGGCGACCTCGCGGCGGGCCGGACCGCGACCGTACGGACCACGATCAGCCGTGGTGAGGGGAGTCCGGACGGTCTACGGCCCGCCGTGGCCGATGTCCGCGCGACCTCGGCCGGTGGCGCGCGGGTGAGCGACTCGGCGTCGGCCGAACTCGACGGCACGCCTCCGCCGCCGCACGGTGAGGCGGCGGTGTCCACGCTCGACTTCATCACCGCGGACAACGGCTGGGGCCCGGTCGAACGCGACCGCAGCAACGGCGAGTCCGCGCCGGGCGACGGCAAGACCCTCACCATCGACGGCACGACCTACGAGCGCGGCCTCGGCACCCACGCCGACTCCACGGTCGAGGTCTTCCTGGGCGGCAACTGCTCGACGTTCACCGCGAAGACAGGCGTGGACGACGAGGTGGGGGCCGACGGCAGCGTCGTCTTCGAGGTATACGCCGACGGCGAGCGGGTGTACCGGGGTGAGACGGTGCGCGGCCCGGACGCGGCCGTACCGGTGGAGGCCCGGGTCGAGGGCGCGCAGCGGCTCCGGCTGCGGGTCACCGACGGCGGCGACGGCAACGCGCATGACCACGCCGACTGGGGAGCGGCCACGGTGCACTGCGGAACGGAGTGACATGACAGCTGGTGGGCGCGGGTCCCGGTCATTCGCCGCCGGGGCCCGCGCCCTCCGCGCCCTGGAGGAGCTCCTCCAGCCGGTCCAGGAACACCCGCTGCTTCGTCACCATCTTCCGGCGGGCCTCGTCCAGGCCGAACCAGGCCACCCGGTCGATCTCGGGGAACTCCCGCATCCGGCCGGAGCCCTTCGGCCACTCCATGGCGAACGTGCCGGGGGTGATGTCCGCCGGGTCAAGATCGCCGTCCAGCGCCCAGGCGATGACCAGCTTGCCCCCGGTCTGGGTCACGGAGCCCAGCGGAACCGGCTCCCCGCCGGGCGGGGGCACGCCGAGCTCCTCCTGGAACTCCCGGCGCGCGGCGGCCTCCGGGGTCTCGTCCTCGTCGTACTCCCCCTTGGGCACCGTCCAGGCGCCCGCGTCCTTGGTGGCCCAGAACGGGCCTCCCATATGGGCGAGCAGAACCTCAACGGCCGGGCCCGCACCCCGGTACAGCAGGAGTCCGGCGCTGCGCTTACGAGTCACGGTGCCCAGTGTGCGCCCACGAGGCCGGGGCGGGGCGCCGGGCCCGCCACTCAGACCTTACGGGCGCGGCCGAGGTATCCCCTGCGGGCGCGGCCGAGGTATCCCTTGCGGGCGTGGTCGAGGTGTCAGCCCTTGCGGGCGTAGCCGAGGTGTCAGCCCTTGCGGGCGTAGCCGAGGTAGGTGACCAGCGGCCGGGCGTCCGGGGCGAGGACGAAGTCGACGATCGGCGGGATCTGCTCATCGGTGATCCGCCCCCGGCGGCGCGCCATGGTGGCCTTGACGAGGCTGCGCGGATCCTTGGGTTTGAAGTCGCAGATGTCCTCGTTGCGCAGCCCCTGCCGCTCCAGGGCGGCGGTCAGCTCGGCGGGGGTGCGCAGCCGGGCCGCCGTGTAGCGGCCGGCGGGCATGATCCGGGTCATCGGGACGCGCTGGAAGGCGCCGAGGTAGATCAGCCGGGAGAGCAGGGTGCGGTTGACGGTGTCGTAGATCAGCACCCCGCCGGGCCGCAGCACCCGGGCGGCCTCCGCCAGCACCCGGTCGAGATCCGGGGTGATCTCGAAAGTGTCCGCGTAGTAGGCGAGATCGAACGCGCTGTCGGCAAGGCCGAGTCGCTCGGCCGGCGCGGTGCGGTGGTCGATCCCGGGGTGCTCGCGCTCGCCCGCCTCGCGCGCCATCTCGGTGGCGGTGGCGGAGGGGTCGACGGCGACGACGTCGAAGCCGAGACCGGCCAGCCCGCGGGCCAGCAGCCCGCGGCCGCTGCCCACGACCACGGCACGGCTTCCGGACGCGGAGAGGTCCACGCTCTTGAGCGTGGTGCGGACGTACTCCAGACGGCTGTCCTGGAAGGTGACGGCCCTGATCTGACGGCCGTCGACGGCCTCGGGCGACCGTGAGTCCAGTTCGATGTGCGGGGCGGCGGCCATCGTCTTCTCCCTCACGGGTGCGCGGATTCGCGGATTCACCGGTGCCTGGGGCGGCCCGGGCGGGCTCGCCGGGTTCCCCGAGGAAACCTAACACTCTTAAGTTCCCTCAGGGAACTCGGGTAGGGTCGTGTCATGACCCGTACTCCGCTCGCCGATGTGGCCTGTTCGATCGCCCGCGCCACCGATCTGTTCGGCGACGCCTGGACGGCACTGATCATGCGGGATGTGCTCACCGGGGTCACCCGCTTCGACGATCTCGCCCATGACCTGGGCATATCGCGTAAGGTCCTGGCCGCCCGGCTGTCCCGGCTGGTCGAGGAGGGGGTGCTGGTCCGGGAGCGGTACCAGGAGCGGCCGCCGCGTGAGCACTATCGCGCCACCCCCAAGGGCGAGGAGCTCTATCCGGTGCTGCTGGCGCTGATGGAGTGGGGCGACCGCTGGTACGCGGGCCCCGCCGGGCCCCCGGCCCGGATCCGCCATCTCGGCTGCGGGCGGGACACCACGCCGGTGTCCGCGTGCGCCCACTGCGGGGAGCCCCTGACGGCCGCCAACACCACCCAGCTCCCGGGCCCCGGCGGGCGCACCGGCCCCGGCACCCGGGTGCTGGGTCCGCTGCTCGCCGCGCGGGAGGACAGGCGGGAGGACACCCCGGAGGCCGGGCGTCCGGCGGCGGTTTGAGCGAATGGCACGGGGCACTCGGCACAGTACCGGGTGCATCCGACCACGAGGAGCGCCGACCATGCGCTACGAAGAATTGACGGGCCTGGTCCAGGCCCGGGCCCAGCTCCCCGACCGGCAGTCCGCCGAGCGGGCGGTACGGGCGACGCTCGAAACGCTCGCCGAGCGCATCCCGGACGGGCTGGCGGACCATATGGCGGCCCAACTGCCGCAGGAGGCGGCCGAGCCGCTGCGGCGCGTCGCCGCCTCCCATGAGGGCTCGCCCGAGGAGCGGGAGTACCGGCGGGACCACGGCGAGCGGTTCGACCTCACCGGTTTCGCGGGCCGTATCGCCTGGCGCACCGAGCACACCGAGGAGGAGGCGCTGCGCGAGGCGGCCGCCTTCTTCGAGGTGCTGGACTCGGCCGTGGACCCGGAGCTGATGGAGAAGCTCTACGGCGTGCTGCCGAACGACATCCGGGAACTGCTGCCGGAGTCACGGGCCGAGTAGAACGCGCGGAGCGAGCAGGGTTCACAGCCTGCCGACGGGGTGGCCGGCGGACCACGCGGCGGAGCCGCGTATCGATCCACGCGGCGGAGCCGCATATCGATGCTTCCCCCTCCCCGCCCCTTCCCGCAACCAGGGGCTCCGCCCCTGGACCCCGGAGCCTGGGGCGGAGCCCCGCCACGCGACGGAGCCGCATATCGACGCCACGGGAAGGGGCAACGCCCCGACCCGGAGCCTGAGGCAGGTGCCCCCACCCGGGACCTGGGGC
>NZ_JAAAYH010000437.1:0-7351 GCF_018035285.1 Streptomyces sp. MK37H
GGATTCTGCTGCGGGTCTCGCTCGCCCCCCGGCGGCTGCTGTCCAGGCCACATGACCGTTAACGATAGGGGGGCGAGCGCACCCCGGCCACGGCCGGGGTGGCGATCAACGGCCCTGGGGGTCGGGCGCCCCCCCAGGGAGGCGATCAGAGGCCGGGGATGCGGCCGTTGCGGAAGAGGTCCACGAAGATCTGGTGGTCGGCGCGGGCGCGGGCACCGTAAGAGTGCGCGAAGTCCACCAGGAGCTCGGCGAAGCCGTCCTCGTCGGCGGCGATCACCGCGTCGATGGCGCGCTCGGTGGAGAACGGCACCAGCGAGTGGCCGCTCTGGTCGTCCGCGGCCGCGTGCATGGTGGCCGTGGCCCGGCCCAGGTCGGCCACGACCGCCGCGATCTCGGCCGGGTCGTCGATGTCGGACCAGTCCAGGTCCACCGCGTACGGCGACACCTCGGCCACCAGCTGCCCCGCCCCGTCCAGCTCGGTCCAGCCCAGCCACGGGTCGGCGTGGGCCTGGAGCGCGCGCTGGGAGATCACCGTGCGGTGGCCCTCGTGGTGGAAGTACGACCGCACCCGCTCGTCGGTGATGTGCCGGGAGACCGCCGGGGTCTGCCCCTGCTTCATGTAGATCACCACATCGTTCTCCAGGGCGTCGCTGTTGCCCTCCAGAAGGATGTTGTACGAGGGGAGCCCGGCGCTGCCGATGCCGATGCCCCGGCGGCCCACCACGTCCTTGACGCGGTAGGAGTCAGGGCGCGAGAGACTGGACTCGGGGAGCGTCTCCAGATAGCCGTCGAAGGCGGCCAGGACCTTGTAGCGGGTGGCCGCGTCCAGCTCGATGGACCCGCCGCCGGCCGCGAAGCGGCGCTCGAAGTCGCGGATCTCGGTCATCGAGTCCAGCAGCCCGAAGCGGGTCAGCGAGCGGGCGTCGCGCAGCGCGTCCAGCAGCGGGCCCTCCGCGGTCTCCAGGGTGAAGGGCGGCACCTCGTCGTTCTTGGCGCCGGTGGCCAGGGCGTGGACGCGCTCGCGGTAGGCGCCGGCGTACGTCCGCACCAGCTCGGTGATCTTCTCGTCGCTGAGCGCCTTCGTGTAGCCGATGAGCGCCACGGAGGCGGCGAAGCGCTTGAGGTCCCAGGTGAAGGGGCCGACGTACGCCTCGTCGAAGTCGTTCACATTGAAGATCAGCCGGCCGTTGGCGTCCATGTAGGTGCCGAAGTTCTCGGCGTGGAGGTCGCCGTGGATCCACACCCGGCTGGTGCGGTCGTCCAGGTACGGTCCGCCGGAGCGCTCCCGCTCCACATCGGAATAGAACAGGCAGGCGGTGCCGCGGTAGAACGCGAACGCCGAGGCGGCCATCTTCCGGAACTTGACGCGGAAGGCGGCCGGGTCGGCGGCGAGCAGCTCGCCGAAGGCGGTGTCGAATACGGCGAGGATGTGCTCGCCGCGCTGTTCCGCCTGGGTCTGCTGGGTCGGCATCGCGGAACGCCTCCTGGGGCATGAGAGAGATGATCGGTGGGGCAGATACGACAGGGTATGTTCCGTCTCGCCGGGTGCGCGGGAAGACCGGATGACCCGTCGGGATCAACGCCTGAGGCTACTCGCGAGTGCCCGGCTCTTGTCAGTGCGGAGGGGTAACCTTCGGAGCTGTCTCGCCCTGCCGTCATCGATTGTTCGCCGGAGGTCTTCCACCGTGACCAAGCCGCCCTTCACGCACCTGCATGTCCATACCCAGTACTCGCTGCTGGACGGTGCGGCGCGGCTCAAGGACATGTTCAACGCGTGCAATGAGATGGGCATGACCCACATCGCCATGACCGACCATGGCAACCTCCACGGCGCGTACGACTTCTACCAGCAGGCGACGGGCGCGGGGATCACCCCGATCATCGGCATCGAGGCGTATGTGGCCCCCGAGTCGCGGCGCTACAAGCGGCGGGTGCAGTGGGGCCAGCCGCACCAGAAGCGCGATGACGTCTCCGGTTCCGGTGGTTACACCCACAAGACCATCTGGGCGTCGAACAAGACCGGTCTGCACAACCTCTTCCGGCTCTCCTCGGACGCCTATATGGAGGGCTACTTCGTCAAGTGGCCGCGGATGGACAAGGAGACCATCGCCCAGTGGTCCGAGGGCCTGATCGCCTCCACCGGCTGCCCCTCGGGCGAGCTCCAGACCCGGCTGCGGCTCGGCCAGTTCGACGAGGCCCTCAAGGCCGCCTCCGAGTACCAGGACATCTTCGGCAAGGACCGGTACTTCCTGGAGCTGATGGACCACGGCATCGAGATCGAGCGCCGGGTCCGGGACGGGCTGCTGGAGATCGGCAAGAAGCTGGACATCCCGCCGCTGGTCACCAATGACTCGCACTACACCTACTCCCGCGAGTCCGCGGCGCACGACGCGCTGCTGTGCGTCCAGACCGGCAAGAACCTCTCCGACCCGGACCGCTTCCGCTTCGACGGCACCGGCTACTACCTGAAGTCCACGGAGGAGATGTACGCCATCGACTCCTCGGACGCCTGGCAGGAGGGGTGCCGCAACACCCTCCTGGTGGCCGAGCAGATCGACAACACCGGCTGGTTCGAGAAGCGCGACCTGATGCCGCGGTTCGACGTGCCCGAGGGGTACACGGAGGTCACCTGGTTCCAGGAGGAGGTCCGCAAGGGGATGGCCCAGCGCTTCCCCGGCGGCGTCCCCGAGGACCGGCAGAAGCTCGCCGAGTACGAGATGGACGTCATCATCCAGATGGGGTTCCCGGGCTACTTCCTCGTGGTCGCGGACTTCATCATGTGGGCCAAGAACAACGGCATCGCGGTGGGCCCCGGCCGAGGCTCCGCGGCCGGTTCGATCGTCTCGTACGCCCTGGGCATCACCGACCTCGATCCGGTCGAGCACGGGCTGATCTTCGAGCGGTTCCTCAACCCCGAGCGCGTCTCCATGCCCGATGTCGACATCGACTTCGACGAGCGCAGGCGCGGTGAGGTCATCCGGTACGTGACCGAGAAATACGGTGCCGACAAGGTCGCCCAGATCGGCACCTACGGCACCATCAAGGCCAAGAACGCCATCAAGGACTCCGCCCGGGTGCTCGGCTATCCGTACGCGATGGGCGACCGCATCACCAAGGCCATGCCCGCCGATGTCCTCGGTAAGGGCATCCCGCTCTCCGGCATCACCGACGAGAAGCACCCCCGCTACAGCGAGGCGGGCGAGGTGCGCGGGATGTACGAGAACGAGCCGGATGTGAAGAAGGTCATCGACACCGCGCGCGGAATCGAGGGCCTGGTCCGGCAGATGGGCGTGCACGCGGCCGGCGTGATCATGTCCAGCGAGACGGTCACCGACCACGTGCCTGTCTTCTCGCCGAAGAACGACGGCCAGGTCGTGACCCAGTGGGACTACCCCACCTGTGAGTCGCTCGGCCTGCTGAAGATGGACTTCCTGGGCCTGCGCAACCTCACCATCATGGACGACGCCGTCAAGATGGTGCGCGCCAACAAGGGCATCGACCTGAAGCTGCTCGATCTGTCCCTGGACGACCCCAAGACCTTCGAACTGCTCTGCCGCGGTGACACCCTCGGCGTCTTCCAGTTCGACGGCGGCCCCATGCGCTCCCTGCTGCGCATGATGAAGCCCGACCACTTCGAGGACATTTCCGCCGTCTCGGCCCTCTACCGGCCGGGCCCGATGGGCATGAACTCGCACATCAACTACGCGCTGCGGAAGAACGGCCAGCAGGAGATCACCCCGATCCACCCCGAGCTGGAGGAGCCGCTCAAGGAGGTCCTGGGCATCACCTACGGCCTCATCGTGTACCAGGAGCAGGTGCAGAAGGCCGCCCAGGTGCTCGCGGGCTACTCGCTCGGACAGGCCGACCTGCTGCGCCGCGCGATGGGCAAGAAGAAGCAGGAGGTCCTCGACAAGGAGTTCGTGCCCTTCCAGAAGGGCTGCCGCGAGCGCGGCTACTCCGACGAGGCCATCCAGGCGGTGTGGGACGTCCTGGTCCCGTTCGCCGGATACGCGTTCAACAAGGCGCACTCCTCCGCGTACGGCCTGGTCACCTACTGGACCGCGTACCTCAAGGCCAACTACCCCGCCGAGTACATGGCGGCGTTGCTCACCTCGGTCCGCGACGACAAGGACAAGTCGGCGGTCTATCTGAACGAATGCCGCCGCATGGGCATCAAGGTGCTGCCGCCGAACGTCAATGAATCCGAGGCCAACTTCACCGCCCAGGGTGATGATGTGATCCTCTTCGGTCTCACGGCGGTCCGGAACGTTGGTCAGAACGTGGTGGAGGCGATCATCCGCGGCCGCAAGGCCAAGGGGAAGTACGCCTCGTTCCCGGACTACCTGGACAAGGTCGAGGCGGTCGTCTGCAACAAGCGCACCACCGAATCGCTGATCAAGGCGGGCGCCTTCGACGAGATGGGCCACACCCGTAAGGGGCTCACGGCGCACTACGAAGCCCTGATCGACAATGTGGTCGCCGTCAAGCGCAAGGAGGCCGAGGGGCAGTTCGATCTCTTCGGCGGCATGGGCGGCGACGGCGGGGACGGCGACGGGCCGGGCTTCGGGCTCGACGTCGAGTTCTCGGACGTCGAATGGGACAAGACCTATCTGCTGGCCCAGGAGCGGGAGATGCTGGGCCTGTATGTCTCCGACCATCCGCTGTTCGGCATCGAGCATGTGCTGAACGAGAAGGCGGATGCCGCGATCTCCGCGCTCACCGGCGGTGAGCACGCGGACGGCGCGATCGTCACCATCGGCGGCATCATCTCCGGCCTCCAGCGCAAGATGACCAAACAGGGCAACGCCTGGGCCATCGCCACCGTGGAGGACCTGGCCGGCTCCATCGAGTGCATGTTCTTCCCGGCCACCTATCAGCTGGTCTCCACCCAGCTGATCGAGGACGCGGTCGTCTTCGTCAAGGGGCGGCTGGACAAGCGCGAGGACGTGCCCCGGCTGGTCGCCATGGAGCTGATGGTTCCCGATCTGTCCGAGGCGGGCGCCAACGCGCCCGTGACGATCACCATTCCCACGGTCAAGGTCACCCCGCCGCTGGTCGAGAAGCTGGGCGAGGTGCTCACCCACCACCGTGGCTCCACCGAGGTGCGGATCAAGCTCCAGGGGGCGCGGAAGACCACCGTGCTGCGGCTCGACCGGCACCGCGTCACCGCCGACCCGGCGCTCTTCGGCGATCTCAAGGTGCTGTTGGGGGCGTCCTGCCTGGCCGGGTGACCGCCCGGCTCTGACGAAGGCAGCGGCCGCCCGGCTTTGACGAAGGCAGCGGCCGCCCGGCTCTGACGAAGGCAGCGGCCCGGCGAGAACGCACAAGGGGCGCGCCCGTGTCGGGCGCGCCCCTGGGGCCATGTCACACGGCCTGCCACCGCGGTGGCCCAGCGCCGGTGCGCGGTGCGTCAGTTGTGGCCGAAGCTCTTCTGCCGGTCCTTGCGCGGCGTCGAGGGGCTGCCCTCCGACCGCATCGCCTGCGACTGCGCGTCCATCGAGGACTGCTGGTCGGCGGGGCGGTCGGCCATGCCGCGCTCCTGACGCCGCTCCTGCTGCTGCTGCTTGCGATCGCGGTTCTTGTTCTTGCCCATGGTGGTGTTCCTCCAGTTGGGATCAGCCCCCCGGCGAAGAGCCCTCCGGGGAGAAGCCCTTCGGGAAGAACAGTGACATGCCGCGGTGACCCGTGCATTTCGGGCAATTACGGTGAGTGAGAAGGGGGGTCTTGGCGGGTAAGCCGTATCCGCCACGCCGGTGATCCAGTTCGGACTGATAACCCCCGCACGGTCGGGCAGACTCGAAGTAAAGCCGAAAGACCACATCCGGGGACGGCTGTGCGCGGGGGTCGACCGAGGACTGGATTCGTCAGGGAAGAGGGTGGAACGTGGACCGCTGCGTCGTCCTGGTGGACGCCGGGTACCTGCTGGGCGCCGCCGCGAGCCTGCTGGCCGGGGAGCCCGCCCGATCGCGCATCTCCGTCGACCACGCGACCCTCATCCAGGGGCTGCGGGAGCGGGCCGAGGCCGAGACCGAACGCCCGCTGCTGCGGATCTACTGGTTCGACGGCGCCCCCGACCGCGTACCCCAGCCCGAGCACCGGCGGCTGCGCGTGATGCCCCGGGTGACCGTGCGGCTCGGCGCGCTCACCCGCAGCGACGGCCGCTGGGCCCAGAAGGGCGTGGACGCCGCGATGCATGCCGAGCTCACCGAGCTCGCCCGCAACCGGGCCTGCTCCGACATCGTCCTCGTCACCGGCGACGGGGATCTGCTGCCCGGGCTGATGTCGGCCAAGGAGCACGGCGTCGCCGTCCACCTCTGGGCGGTGCAGGCCGCCGACGGCGACTACAACCAGTCCGAGGACCTCGTGGCCGAGGCCGATGAGCGGCGCGTCCTGGACCGCGTCTGGATCACCCGGGCGGTGCGCGCCAAGGAGCTTCCCGGGCCCTGTGCGCCCGTCTCCGAACCGCGCCCGGAGATCGCGGCCATTCTCTCCGCCCCGCTGCCGGAGACCGCCACGGCCGCCGCTGCCGCCGCGGCGGCAGCGGCGCCCGGCGCGGCGGAGGCGGCTCCCGGCCGCAACGGCGCCGCCCGGCCCGGCACCGACGTGAGCGGCCCGGCCGACGCCCCCGGCCGACCCGCCGCCGCGGCCGCCGAGGCGGGCGCGGATGTCGCGGCAGGGGCCGCGGCCAAGGGCGTGCCCACCCCCAAGGACCTCGCCGACCTGGGCCGCGGCCCCGCCGGGCCCGGCGGCCAGGCGGACCGGCAGCCGGCCGGTGCCACGCTGCGCTGGTCCTCCGACAAGGGCTGGGTCGACCGGGGCCCCGGCTCCGGGGTGGGGGAGCCGCCGGAGACCGCCAACCTCCCCATGCTGGCCCAGCTCACCAGCGCCGAGCAGCGCTGGGCCGACCGCGAGGAGGACATCACCGCGGTCAGCGGCGACCCGTTCGAGGTCGGTCAGGTCTTCGCCCGCCGCTGGACCGAACGGCTCGCCGATTCGGGCCATCTCCAGCAGCTCTCCACGGAGTACCCCCGCATCCCGCACCGCATCGACGGTGAACTGCTGCGCTACGCGGCCCGCTTCGGGCTGCTGGCCCACAAGGACGACCAGATCGACGAGCACGACCGCTATGCGATCCGGGCGGGCTTCTGGCGCGAGATCGACCTCCGCTCGGCGGCGGAGCACGCCCAGACCGGCGGCTAGGTGTGTTGTCCCGGCACGTTGGTGACGGGCGACGCGCCGTGAGGGGTGCTTGGGGGTGTCGGGCGGATTGTGACGCCTGCGGCGGGCTGCTCCCCTCCCCGCCCCTTCCCGAAACTGGGGCTTCGCCCCAGACCCCTGCGCCGGGGCTCCG
>NZ_JAAAYH010000438.1:0-7321 GCF_018035285.1 Streptomyces sp. MK37H
AAGTGGGTGGGACGGGCGTCTCAGTATTTGAGCGGGTCGGCGGGTGGGTGTGCGGCTCCGTACGGCGCGGGCCGTGGGAGCCGCCGTGCCCGCCATGACCACCGTGCCGGATCGGCAGGGCGCCGCCGACCAGCAACGGGGGCTCCGGGCGCGGCACCGGATAGCCGCCGCGCAGCAGCGCCCGGCGCAGCCGGTGCTCGTCCAGCGGCCCGCTGAAGGCCGCCCCTTGGGCGTGGGTGCATCCCATACCGCGCAGGGTGACAATCTGCTCGGGCAACTCCACCCCCTCTGCGATGGACTGCATTCCGAGGTCGCCGGCGATCCTCAGCAGCCCTGCGGTGATCTTGTGCAGCCGTGAGGACTCGACCACTCCCTCGACCAGTCCGGGGTCCAGTTTCAGCACATCGATGGGAAGCCTGCGCAGTGCCCTGATCGCGGCATAGCCGCTGCCGAAGCCGTCGAGGGCGATCCGCACCCCCAGACGGCGCAGCGCGCCGAGGCGGTGCTCCAACTCGTCCAGCGGCACCCGTGGATCGCTGTCGGTCAGCTCCAGGATCAGCGCGCCGGACGGCAGCCCGTGGCGGGCCAGCAGGGTCTCCACGGCCTTGGGCGGCATCGACTTGTCCACCAGCCGGCTCGCGGGGAGCCGTACGCAGACCGGGACCGGATGGCCGTCGCGGCGCCGCTGGGCGGCCTGCTCGACGGCGGCCTCCAGCATCCAGCAGGACAGCTCGGCGGTGCGGGCGGTGTCCTCGCCGCTCCCCCGGCCGTTGTCGGCGACCCGGAGGAACTCGGCGGGGGTGAACAGGATGCCCTGGGCCGAGCGCCAGCGGGCCTGCGCCGCGACCGCGGTGATCCGGCCGCTGGTCAGCTCGACGACGGGCTGGTGCAGCAGCACGAACTCCCCGTCGTGCAGGGCGGCGCGCAGTCTGGTGGCGACCTCGGCGCGCCGCGCCACCTCGGCCTGCATCTGTGGTGCGTACAGCTCGACGCGGTTCTTGCCCGCGGCCTTGGCGCGGTACATCGCCAGGTCGGCGTTGCGCATCAGGGCGCCGGGGCTGGTGCCGGGCTCGGCGAAGGCGACGCCGATGCTGGCGGCCACGCGGACCTCGGTGCCGCCCTCGACCCGGTAGGGCTGGGAGAGCCGGAGCCGCAGCCGGTCGGCGATCTCCATGATGCGCTGCTCGCGGGTGCCCGCGTCCCCCTCGCCGTCGCCGAGGATGAGGGCGGCGAACTCGTCGCCCCCGAGCCGGGCCGCGCAGTCGCCGGACCCGGACCGCACGGACTCCTGGAGCCGGCGGGCGGCCTGGACCAGCAGCTCGTCCCCGGCGTGGTGGCCGACGGTGTCGTTGACCGCCTTGAAGCCGTCGAGGTCGATGAAGAGCACGGCGGTGCCGGCGTCCGTACGGCGGCGGCCGGCGACGGCGTGCGCGACCCGCCGGGTGAACAGGGCGCGGTTGGGCAGATCGGTGAGCGGGTCGTGCTCGGCGTTGTGCTGGAGCTGGGCCTGGAGCCGGACCCGCTCGGTGACATCGCGGCTGTTGAAGATCAGCCCGCCGTGGTGGCGGTTGATCGTGGACTCCACGTTGAGCCAGTCGCCGGAGCCGGAGCGGAAGCGGCATTCGATCCGCGTGGTGGGCTCCTCGCCCGGTGCGGCGGCCAGGAACCGGCGGACCTCGTGGACCACCGAGCCGAGGTCCTCGGGGTGGATCAGGGAGGCCAGCTCGGAGCCCTCCAGCTCCTCCGCGTCGCGGCCGTAGACCCCGGAGGCGGCCGGGCTGACATAGCGCAGGATCCCGGTGGGCGCGGCGATCATGATCACATCGCTGGAGCTCTGCACCAGGGAGCGGAAGTGGCTCTCCTTCTGGGCGAGTTCCTGGGTGAGCCTGATGTTGTCCATCAGCATGATCGCTTGTCGGACGACGAGCGCGAGCACGACCGCGCAGGCGGTGAAGAGCACCACCCCGTCGATCGGCCGGCCGTCCATCACGTTGAACAGGACCCCCAAGGTGCAGACGGCGGCGGCGAGATAGGGCGCGAGTGCGGCGAGCGAACCCGCGATGGGGACGCTCTGCTGCGCGGGGCGGCGCGCCGGCGGCGGGTTCTGGGCGGCCTCGCGGCGGGCCACCCATGGTGCGTACGCCAGCAGCGCGGAACCGGCGAACCACCCGGCGTCGAGTATCTGCCCGGAGCGGTAGTGCTCCCGCAGCAGCGGCGAGGTGAACAGCGCGTCGCACAGCACGGTGAGCGCGAAGGCGGCGATCGCGGTGTTGATCGCGGAGCGGTTGCCCGAGGAGCGCCGGAAGTGGAGCACGATCACCATGCTGACCAGCACGATGTCCAGCAGCGGATAGGCGAGCGACAGGGCGCCGCGGGCCACGGAGGCGCCGTCCGCGCCGAACTCCCCGGTGTGGGCGAGCGCGAGGCTCCAGGAGAGCGTGACCAGCGATCCGGCGATCAGCCAGGCGTCCAGCCCCAGACAGATCCACCGGGCCCGGCTCGTGGGGCGCTTGGCGAGCACGAGCATCCCGACGATGGCGGGCGGGGCGAAGAGCAGGAAGCAGAAGTCGGCGACCGAGGGGGTCGGCACGGAGCGGCCGAGCACCACCTCGTACCAGCCCCAGACGGCGTTCCCCAGCCCGGCCATGGCCGAGGAGGCGGCGAACAGCAGCCAGGCCGGGCGCAGCCGCCCGGCGTGCCAGTGGCCGTGCCACAGACAGGAGGCCGCGGCGGCGAACGCGGCGGCGCTCAGCCCGAAGTCACCCATGACGAGGGCCAGTTGGGAAGAACCCCAGCCGACGATCGCCCCCGCCGCGTAACCGCCGCAGACCAGGGCGAGGACCACTTGCGGCAACAGCCCGGCCCCGCCGCCGGAGACCGACGGCCGGGCGAGCACCGCTCCCGTGGCGCTCACCGGACTGCCATCCACTGCGTGGCGGACCACTGGCGCCTCGGGGCTCCCGGAAGCGGTATGCCCGCGGGCCTCGTCGAGTCGGAGAACCGCGCGGCTGCGCGGAAGTGTCGCAGTCGACGCCTGAGCTGCGTCGGGTTGTCGGTCCATCGGCCATACATCGCCCGTCGCCCCCCCTCGAGTTCCGGTCCATCGCTGACGCCGTCAGGTCAGTGGCGCAGCCCCCGCTCGGGACGATACACCAGACTGGTCACTCAGGGACATAGGTCATCTACGGACCGTAACCGACTAGGGCGTTGTATATACGGAGTGGAGTCAATCGGTGCCTGTATGTGGTGCCAGAGGCATGTCTACCCCGTCGTGGCGACGAGATGTGCCAGCGACTCGCCGCGCGCGTAACGATGCAGCTGATCCCTCAACAGCCGCTTGGCGCGCGGGAGGAAGGCCGAAGTGGGGCCGCCCACATGCGGGGAGATGAGTACCCCTGGAGCGTGCCACAGCGGATGCCCGGCGGGCAGTGGTTCGGGGTCGGTCACATCGAGCGCGGCCCGCAGCCGGCCCGACTCCAACTCCGTGAGCAGGGCCTTGGTGTCCACGACCCCGCCACGGGCGACGTTCACCAGCAGCGCCCCGTCCTTCATCCGGGACAGGAATTCCGGCCCGGCCAGACCACGGGTGGCCTCGGTGAGCGGGGTCACCAGCACCACCACATCGGCTTCCGGAAGCAGTCGGGGCAATTCGTCGATCGGATGCACCGGGCCGCGCTCGGTCGTGCGCGGGGAGCGCGCGACGCGCGCCACCCGCTCGCACTCGAAGGGCACAAGCCGATCCTCGATCGCGCTGCCGATGGCCCCGTAGCCGACGATCAGTACGGACTTGTCGGCGAGCGAGGGACGGAAGCCGGAGCGCCACTCCTCGGCGTC
This sequence comes from Streptomyces sp. MK37H, assembly GCF_018035285.1. NCBI lineage: Bacteria > Bacillati > Actinomycetota > Actinomycetes > Kitasatosporales > Streptomycetaceae > Streptomyces > Streptomyces sp. MK37H. Next base: position 3,835 of record NZ_JAAAYH010000438.1, read on the forward strand.
CTGGCCCCGGACGAAGTCGGGGATACCGCGCAGCGAGGCCAGGATGAGGGTGAGGGCGAGCTCGGCGGTGCTCGCGTCGTGCACACCGCGGGCGTTGCACAGCCGCACCCCGGGCGCGAGATCGGCCAGCGCGGGCTTGATGTGGTCTATCCCGGCGGTCAGGGTCTGCACCACCCGCAGATTGGTCATCGCGGGCAGCGGACGGGTGCACACCTGCGGCGGCTTCATGTACGGGACGCAGTAGAACGCGCACCGCGCCGGGTCGGTTGGGAAGTCCTCGCCGCCGTCCCAGTGGGCGTATTCGAGGGTGTCGGGAAGGCCGTCGATCTCCTCGGGAGGGATGGGCAGCCACACCAGGTCGCGCGCTTCGGATGAACCGTGAGTCGAATCGTGGTGGCGGAACGTATCGCTGTGATCTGCACTCATGCCAGGAGGCTATGCGATCACCGGCCGTTGGCAGAGGTTAGTTTGGGGTCCGAGGAACGGGAGGGGTCAGGCCAGGTGGAGCGCAGGAGAATCGGAGCGGCGGCGCTCGAAGTGGGGGCCATCGGCCTTGGATGCATGCCGATGAGCTGGGCGTACACCGCTTCGCAGCGCAGTGGCGAGCACTCGGTGCGCACCGTGCACACCGCGCTCGACTCGGGGGCGAGCCTGCTGGACACCGCCGACATGTACGGCCCCTTCACCAATGAGCTGTTGGTGGGGCGGGTGCTCAAGGAGCGGCGGGCGGACGCCTTCGTGTCCACCAAATGCGGACTGCTGGTGGGCGACCAGCACATCGTGGCCAACGGGCGGCCCGGCTATGTGAAGCGGGCCTGCGACGCTTCGCTGCGCCGGCTCCAGACCGATGTGATCGACCTCTACCAGCTGCACCGGGCCGACCCGGAGGTCCCCATAGAGGAGACCTGGGGCGCGATGGCGGAACTGGTCGCGGCCGGGAAGGTACGGGCGCTCGGGCTGTGCGCCGTGGGCGCGCGGGCCCAGCGGAGGGCGGGCGCCGGGATGCACGACGCCACGGTGCGCCAGTTGGAACGGGTCCAGCAGGTCTTTCCGGTCAGTTGTGTGCAGGCGGAACTGTCGGTGTGGTCGCCCGACGCGCTGGAGGCGCTGGTGCCGTGGTGTGCCTCGCGCGGGGTGGGCTTCCTGGCGGCGATGCCGCTGGGCAACGGCTTCCTGAGCGGGACTCTCACCCCGGGGCAGGGCTTCGAGCCGGACGACATGCGGGCCCGGCATCCGCGCTTCACGGCGGAGATGATGGCCGCGAACCAGCCAATCGTGGCCGGTCTGCGACGGGTCGCCCAGCGGCACGGGGACGGGGTGACCCCGGCGCAGGTGGCCCTGGCCTGGCTGCTGGCGCAGGGGCCGCATGTGGTGCCGGTGCCGGGGACGAAGCGGGAGCGGTGGGCGGCGGAGAACTGCGCGGCGGCCGGTCTGCCGCTTTCCCCCGAGGACCTCGCGGAGATCGCGGGGCTGCCGCCGGCACGGGGGTCGTGGGACTGAGGGCGTCGCGCCCGGCCGCCCGGCGCGTGGCCGCCGGTGTGCGTTCGGCCCTGGTCCGGGCCCGATTCGGGGATGGGAACCCGGCGCGGGTCCGCGGTGTATAAGAATCAGTGCCGTGCCGCGGCACACGTGCCCATGGAGAGGAAACCGACCGTGCGACGTCCTCGCGTCACCTCTGTTCTCGCCGCCGCTGCCGCCGCGGTGCTCGTGGCGGGCTGCTCGTCCGACGGCGACAGCATCACCCGACCGGGAGGCCGGTCGTCCGCGCCCACGAAGCCGGGCGGCGGGGGCTCCTCCTCGGGCGCGCCCTCGCCGACGGAGTCCGCGGCGCCCGCGAAGGGCTCGGTGAAGGTGGAGCGCACGCTCACCACGAAGCTGAACTCCCCCTGGGGGCTCGCGCCGCTGCCCGGCGGGGATCTGCTGGTCTCCTCGCGGGACACCGGGAAGATCTTCAAGATCTCGGCGGACACGGGGAAGAAGACCGAGTTGGGGTCCGTCCCGGGCGTCTCCGCCGCCGGTGAGGGCGGGCTGCTGGGGCTGGCGGTCTCCTCCGATTTCGGCACGGACCATATGGTCTACGCGTACTTCACCACCGATTCGGACAACCGCATCGTCCGGATGGTGTACGACGACAAGCGCCCCGCCGGCGATCAGCTCGGCGCCCCGGACACGATCTTCAAGGGCATCCCCAAGGGCACGATCCACAACGGGGGCCGCATCGCCTTCGGCCCGGACAAGATGCTCTACGCGGGCACGGGAGAGAGCGGTGACCGCGGGCTCGCCCAGGACATGGACTCCTTCGGCGGCAAGATCCTGCGGATGACCCCGGACGGCGAGCCCGCGCCCCGCAATCCGGACGTCCAGTCGGTCGTCTACTCCCCGGGTCACCGCAATGTGCAGGGCCTGGCCTGGGATGCGGACAAGCGGCTGTGGGCCTCCGAGTTCGGCCAGGACACCTGGGACGAGCTCAATCTGATCGAGCCGGGCAAGAACTACGGCTGGCCGGAGGCCGAGGGCAAGGCCGGGAAGAAGGGCTTCGCCGATCCGCTCGAGCAGTGGAAGCCCAAGGACGCCTCGCCTAGCGGAATCGCCTTCGCCAAAGGCTCGATCTGGATGGCGGGGCTGCGCGGTGAGCGGCTGTGGCGCATTCCGCTGAAGGGCGACAAGTCGGTGGCGAAACCACAGTCGTTCCTGGACGGGAAGTACGGACGGCTGCGCAGCGTGGTGGCGGCGGACGACGGGGGGCTGTGGCTGACCACGAGCAATACGGATGGGCGTGGTAAGCCGGGCCGGGAGGACGACCGGATCCTGCGGCTGGAGGTCCGCTGAAGGAGATCCACTGAGGAGGATCCGCTGAGGGGGCTCCGCTGAGGGTAGGGCGAATCGGCTGGTCGTGGCGTTGAGTTCGGCCGACATGGTGCGGAGTGCCCGTTCTGTGACGAGTCTGCCTACACTGGCAGCAGTCGCACGCCTACGGGGGTCGTCATGTTCAACCTCATCGAGGAACTGTTCGCACCCGGCCGCAAGCACACCGAGGAAGAGCGCAACCGGCTGGAGTTCACGCTCGACGAGACGCGCAGCAGCGACCCAGGGAAGGGTCCTGTAGACCTTGACTCCGGGCGAGTGGTGATCCGGCCCCGCGAAGGGGACTGACCCGGAAAGGGACTGACCCGGCGGGCGGTCGGCGTACCGCGCGTCCTGTCAGCGCCCCCGCGTCCTGGCCCCGGCGTCCTGCCGGTGCGCACCGCGCACACCGTCAGCGGGCCGCCGCCGCACCGTCGGCCAGGCCGTCCACCAGGCGCAGGCGATGGGCCACGGCGGCTGCCTCGGCCCGGCCCGAGACGCCCAGCTTGGCCAGGATGTTGGAGACATGCACGCTGGCCGTCTTGGGTGAGATGAAGAGTTCCTCGGCGATCTGGCGATTGCTGCGCCCGTCGGCGACCAGCCGCAGCACATCCCGCTCCCGGGGTGTCAGCCCCAGTTCCTC
>NZ_JAAAYH010000439.1:0-7287 GCF_018035285.1 Streptomyces sp. MK37H
GCGGACCTGCCATTTCGTAGAGGTGATGGTGGGTCGGCCCCGGCCCGGCGCTGCACACGCCATATGGGCCGGGGTCTTTTGCACCAGCAGCACGTGCTGCTTGCCCCTGACTGTAGGGGTCCCCTACAGTCCATGGCAAGCGGCCCACCGGAGGAAAGGGCCGGGATGAGCGACGAGGAGGTGCGCCGCGTGTCGGACGCCCTTGACGCGGTCGAGCAGATCGCGGACCGGGAGGAGCGGGTCAGGGCCAAGAGTCAGATCATGGCCGCGCAGGTCCAGCGCAATAAGGCGTGGGCGCAGGAGCGGACCGCCCTGATCCAAGAGCTGTGGGCAGACGGCAATGGCCTGTCCTACCGGCAGATTGCGGACCGCCTGCAGATCAAGCTCAGCACGGTGCAGGACGTGTTCCGCGGCTACAAGGGGTCGGGCACGGCGCGGCCGAGGAAGGCGGCCGACGGCGAGTAGCCGTATGCGCGCGAGCCCCCGCCTCAAGTCCCATGAGGCGGGGGCTTCGCCGTGACCTCGGCGGCCGGTCCACGGTTGGTCAGCGCATGGACGAGGCGCAGCTGTGGGAGCAGATCGAGGACCAGGGCGAGCGCGAGCCGCTCATCACCCGGGGCGAGGCGCGGGCCGCCGTCGCCCTGCTGCAGCTGCTCGGCGAGCGGGGTGGCCCGGGAGCCGACGTGGCGGCCGAACTGGCAGCGGCGCTGGCGAGGCGCCTCCCGGTCGGACAGGACAGAGAACCATCGTCACCTTGACCGGCCGAGCATCGCTTCGCGACAGGCCGTCGAGAAGGCAGCGAGGCTGTCGCTCACCGCAGTCCGGCTCTCCCGCATATCCTCCGTCACCTCGGCCAGGGAAGCGCTTCCCCCGCCTCGTGAGTGGAAGGCGACTCGCTCGTGGGCCTTGAGCGTTACCAAGGCGGCTTGGCTCAACTCCTGGGCTGCAGCCCACACGCCCTCTGGCCCGAACAGGGCGGTACCGCTGCATGCGATATGCAGCAGGCTTCTCTGCTCCGCAGCCTGCGCCAGTAGATCATCTGCGTTGCGACCATCGTTCATTGCAATGCGACAGTCGGTCAGCGTCTTGGCGAGGACTCCGTAAGCGTGCGTGATTTCGCCGTATGCCTGGCGTTGTTCTTGGCGCACCCAATGGGCCAGTTCGTTCGTGGCCTGCCGCTCGACCTGATGCGCGAGCGCGTCCGCTGCAGTCTTCGCTCCCGCCTCCGCGCCCTTCTTGGCGAAGTATCCGCCGACCCCTGCCCCCAAGAGGGCGCCCACGCCAGCTATCGCCGCTGCCCAGACCTGGTCCATCCCTCCGCCCCCCGTTCGCGTGAGGTCCGAGAGTACGCCAGACGGCCCATCGCTGCTTGCGCCGGAATGTCCAAGACGGACCCTAAAGACATGGATGCACTTGACACGGCTTCAGTCGTCGCCTTCTTCTCTCTACTCATTGCAGCCGCAGCACTGGCTTTCAGTATTCGAACTCATTGGGATGGCATCAAGCGGAATCGCAGAGACCTTTTCTTGTCTCTCCATGAGCGGCTGTCTCATCCGGATCAGGTGCGAGGGCGAACACTCCTGCGTGAGGAGATTTCATCCGCCGCCGAAGCTGAAAAGATCAGGAAAAAGCGTCGCGCTGACTACGAGTTGGCGATGAGTGCGATCAACATGCTCGACATCCTAGGCTTGTATGTGGACAAGAAATACGTTGATAAGGAACTTGTTTTTGACGAGTGGGGTTGGCTGTATGGCCGTTGCTTCGACCACGGAAAATACGTCCTCAAGGACGTCCAGTGGTACGACGAAGAGAGGGAGATTAGGGCGCCCTGGCGGCACTTCGCCGAATTGGGAAAGGAAGCCTCTCGACGGTACCCGTAATTGCGCTTAGGGCCTACGCCTGCAAGTAGACGTATGGCCTGTCAGCAGATGCGACTGCCGAACTACGGCTAGATCTTGAATGTATGGCTACGCGTCCACCTATCGTCGTTCACCCGCCGAGCCCCAGCGGAGGCCGGCGGGTGACGATCCGGGGCGAGATCGCCGGGCTCGCGCACAGCCCGACGGACGTGCTGGAGTTCCTGCGGCGAGCTGGCGCCGAGGACGTCCGGCTGGATGACCCCGAGCTGATCGAGTGGCGCGGCGGCGGCCCCGACGTCTGGTGACCGCCGCCTCCTGACCATCACGCCGCCGCGGGCTCCGGCTCGTACCAGGTGCGTCCGCAGCGTCCACACCACACCAACGGCCGCGCCCCGCCTCCGGCCTCGATGACCAGTTCGCCCGAGCAGTCCGGGCAGGGGTGGGCGAGCGCGGCCTTGTGGTCGGCCATGTCGAGCGCGGTCTCGACGCGGCGCGCGGCTCGGCCGGCCACGGTCGCGATGCGCAGCAGCTGCTCGTCGGTGAGCCGCTCGAACGGGCCGGGCATGCCCTCGACGCGGGCGAGGAGCCAGGCCGCGGCGTGCTGGGCGGTGCGGGTGCCGACGTGCCGCCACCGTCGGGGGTCGGCAGCGTCGGCGTCGGCGAGGGCATTGCGGCGGGCGTGGTCGGCGCGGGCGCGCCGGTACGCCTTGGGGTCGGCGGGCCAGGTGCGGCGGGGCTGGGCGTGGCTCATGGGGAGGCGCTGGATGCGGGCGGCGATGTCGTCGGCGCACTCGACCAGCTCGGTCTCGACCGCGGTCATGGTGTCGAGGATGTGCAGCCGGATGGGGGCGCGGGTTTCGCCGATCTGGTCCGGTGAGCGCTCGAGGGCGCGGAGGGCGTATGCCTGCCACAGCGCGGCCTCGATGTCCTCGTCGGTGCGCCGGTCGATGCTGGCGAGGTAGTCGTTCATGCGTCCGGCGGGTGGCCATGTGGCGGTGCCGGTCGATGCGAGGGCGTGGTGGAGGTCGGGCCAGTGGGTGACGATGACGCGGAGGTTGGCGAGGGTGAGGCGAGTGGTGCTGTCGGCGGTGATCATCGCGTGTTGCTCCTGTGGTGCTTGGGTTACGGTGATCTCGCCGTGTGGGGCGCGCCTGGTCTGGGGAGACTGTGAGGCGCGCCCTGTCCTCGTTCTCAGACCGGTTGCGCGAGCTGGCGGCAGCCGATGACCGTGCCTGTGGAGTTGCGGACCTCGCGGTAGGGCACGAGGAGATCGCTCCGGCCTTGCGGTACGAGCGCCAGGGCGACGACGAGGGAGACGACGTATCGGACGCCGTCTTGCTGTCGCGGGACCTCCGCGCGGTGGCCGAACTCGACCAGCTCGATCCCATCCGCCTGCGTGCCGAGTTCGATCGTGGCCAGCCGGGCGGGCTTGTCCTCGGGCTCGATGACGTGGCGGAGGTGGGGGTCGAGGTCGTCGATGCCGTCTTCGCGCTCGATGTCGTAGAGGCGGATCGGGTGCGGGGTGAGGTTGAGGATCACGGGTCAGCGCTCCTTGCTGGCGTTGTAGGCGTTCAGTGCGTCGATGAGTTCGCGGTCGAGCCGGGCGCGGGCCTCGTGTCGCCTCTGGGCGAGGTGGTGTTGAAGCCAGGCGATGACGGCGATGCCGGTGAGGTGGGCGCCGAGGATGGCGGCGAACTGGGCGGCGGTCACGGGTCAGCTCTCCGTCTCGTACGGGCGGCCGATGCCTGCGTTGCTGAGCCGCTGGGTGTGCTGCTGGATCCGCTCGTACTTCTCGGCTGTGCTGTGGCCGTCCCACTGCGCCCGCGGGTCGGTCGGCTCGACCTGTTCGACGTGGGCGAACAGCTCGGCGTCGCGGGGCGCGATGTGCCATGACATCTGCCAGCCGCCGACGAGGAGGTACAGCAGCTGCCAGCCGTCCTCGCCCACGTCGTCGGCCGGGGTGATGACGGCGTTGGCGGGGTGGAGGGCGGCGATCCAGGCCAAGAGCGCGGCTCGTTCGGCGTATGCCTGGTCGCGTTCGGCCTCGGCGGGGTGGGGCTCGTCCACCTGCTGCTCCTCGCCGAAGTGGACGACTTCGGGCTGTTCGCCGCTGAGCTCGTCCAGTGCCTTGCGGAGTTCGTAGGCGGCGCTGCCGTGGGTGCGGAGGATGGCCCAGTCGTTGGCGAGCCTGCGGCCTCCAGTTCCTCGGCTCGGGCCTCGGCGGTTTCCTCGCGCTGGATGGCCTTGTCCGCGCGATCCTTCTCGGCGCGGAGGAGATCACGTAGCTGCTCCCGTTCGGCGCGGAGGTGGGCGCGGGCGTTCTCTGAGGTGGCGAGTTCGCGCTGTGCGGCGTTCAGCTCGGTGCGCAGCTGCTCCATCTCACGGTCGCGGACGGCGAGCACGGCATCGGCGACGGTGAGCGAGGTGGCGACGTCGTCAGGGTGCGTCCAGAGGAGTTCGGCCCGGATGGCTGCCGCGTACTGCTCGCGCAGCCCGTCGTCCGGCGCGTCCTCGTTGGCGGCCGGGGCGCCGATGCCGAGGATGTGCACCGGGTCCATGGGCGGGGTGTCCTGGGCTGTCCGGACAGTGTCCGCGCTGGTCACTGGGCTGTCTGCCTCGGTGTCCGGGGTGCTGTCCTGCCTGTTGTCCGGGCTGTCCGTCCTGCTGTCCGGGGTTGTCCGGGTCGTGGGCTCTGCGGGGTCGGCCTCGATCACCGCGTACAGCTCGGCTGTGCTGAGCAGACCCTGCTGGTGGAGAGCAGCGGCGTCTCGCGCGTGCTCCAGCCGCTCGCGAACGCCTGTACGCCCGCCTGTGGCCCGTTCGGGGTTGGCGGGGTCCTCGGGGGTGTCTGTGGGGCTGTGAGGCGTCTGGGGCGCCACGGGGCCGCTCTGGCGGGGCGGTTGGGGCGTGAGGTCAGGCACGGGTCTCTCCAAGGATCTGGCGGGCGACGGCGAACGCCTCGTCCACGGCCGCGCCCTCGTGGTGCGCGGTGCGCGCGATGACGTCGAGCAGGTCGGCGAGGGCGAGGCCGACGGTCGGGTCCATAGCGGCCGCGTACTCGCCGTGCCGGGCGCGCATGCTCGGGTAGCTGCCGCGTCCGGCGGTGCTGTGGATGAGGCGTGTGCCCGGCCCGTCGGGGTTGGCGGCGTACAGGTAGCCGTGGCCCTTCTCGCGCTCCTTGAAGTACCAGCGGGTGGTGGGCGTGCCACCCCGCTCGATGGGTGTGGCGGTGGCGGTAGATGCGGCGGTGGCGAGGGCTCGCAGGTTCTCGGCGGCGGCGCGGATCTCGTCGGCGGGGCTGGCGTCGGTCATCGAATGGTCTCCTCGGCGGGGTGGCTGCCTCGGCTCTTCAGGCGGCTCGCGATCTTCTGCACTTCGTCCGTGACGGCCTCTCGCAGGTCCGGGTCGGGGAATCGCTCACTGAGGTCGGCGACGTTGAGGACGTCGTCCAGCGCGCGGCCGGCCACCATGCAGGCGAGTCGTCTGACGGCGGCCTGGCTGATGTCGGTCATCGGGTCTCCGGTGGTCGGGGGCCCGGCCGCGTGGACGGCGGCCGGGCCGGGGCGGGTCAGGCGGCGATGGTGATCTCGCATAGCGGCACACAGGCCGAGAGCTGGCTGTGCAGCTCGCGGAGCCGGGCCATGGCGCGGCTGTCGCGCTGGTTCAGGGCGCTGCGGGCCGGACCGGGGATCTTGAACCAGCAGGCGCGGCAGAGGTATTGCCCGGGACGGCGTGGACGGCGGCAGGACAGGCACGGCTTGGTCGTAGGCATCAGCGGTCGCTCCCCTCGGCCGGGGCGGCGGTCTCGTCCTCGTCGGGCAACTGGTGCCCGGCCTGCTGCAGGCGGAAGGCGAGATCGGTGGCGTCTACGCCGCCGACGTCGTTGGCCTCGGTGCACCAGTCAGACACGATTCGCAGCACCTCGGCCAGCGCCCCCTCCGCGCGCTGCCGAGCCTCGTGCGGGGTAAGCACCCCGGGCCCGTGCCGCTGGACGACGAGCGTGTACAGCTCCGGCGACTCGGCCACCTTCACATCGAACGACAGCTTCGTCTCGCTGTAGTTCGGGCCGTCGCCGGGCATGGCGCGGGCGGCTCCGACGAAGTGGGCACACAACTCGCGGGCGGGCTCGATGTCCATGGCGATGCCGTTGCGGAAGTCCATGGAGCGCAGGCCGGTCTCGTCGAGCTGCTTCTGGATCCAGCGTTCGCGGGCTTCGTCGTCGCGGCCGTCGAGCTCGGCGAGCAGCTCGTCACGCTCGCACCAGGGGCAAGCATGGGCGTGCTCGGAGTCGACCATCCAATCCGCGTGGATGCCCTTCGGGCACTGCTGTGGGCTCATCGCGTCGGTATCGCGGTCAGGCTGCGGGGCGGGGGTGGTGGGTTCGGTCATCATCGGGTGCTCCTCGATCTGGGATGGTGGGTAGGCGGCCGCCCCTGTTACCGGCAGGGGCGGCCGTCTGCTGGCTGAGGTCATGCAGCGGGCGGCTGGATGCCGAGCGCGTTCAGGACCGCGAGCAGGACCGTTGCGGGGTCGGCGCCCGGCGCGCCCACGGCGGCCTCAACCGCGTGCCAGGCGGCGCTGTACTCCTCCGGGGTGAGGGAGCGGCGGGCGGTGCCGTCCAGGGCGACGGCGCGGCCAGTCCCCTGCTGCACCACGGAGTCGACGGCCGGGTACAGGTCGGGGAAAGCCCGGCACGCGTCGATCACCTCGGCCACGATCGCGCTGTCCTTCGGGCACCGCTCGCCCTGCGGGTGCATGGTGCCTCGGACGTAGCCCATGACGGCCGCGTCCCTGATCAGGGCCCGTTCCCGGTCGGTGAGCGAGGCGAGGACAGCACGTACCGCATCGGCATGCTGGGCATCCCGCTGTGCCAGATAGGTGATCAGGGACGGCGGCAGCGGGGCGGGGCTGACGGGTTCGGGCTGGGTGGTCATCGGTTGGCCTTTCGGTCGGTGTGGTGGATGAGGCGGAGCAGCTGCCGGTCGGCGCGGTGGCGGCCGCGGCGTCGTGGCCGGGACCAGATGCCGAGCGGGGCGCCGGCGGCGAGGACGATCAGGCCGGTGAGGGCGAGGCTCACGATCACGTCGAGCACGGCGGGCCCTCCTCGAGGAGAGCCAGCTGCCCGGCGGCCTCGATCGCGGCCCGGCGGGTAGCGGCCGCGGTCTGCCGGTGGTGCTCGGCGTCGTAGTGCAGATGGCAGCCCTGGCACATCGCGCGGAGGTTGGCCGGGTCGCAGTTCTCCGGGGTGTGGTCGAGGTGCGCCACGGTGAGCACCACGCGCGATCCGGTGCCGTACGCGGTGGCGCCGTGCCGGTTGGGGCAGCGGCCGGTGTGGGTGCCGCGGCCGCATTCGCCGTGGCATTCGCAGCGGCCGGCGGCGCGGACGAAGCGGATGCGGCTGCTGATCTTGCGCCAGTCGGCGGGATAG
>NZ_JAAAYH010000044.1:0-34665 GCF_018035285.1 Streptomyces sp. MK37H
GCGGCCGGATTTGGTGGCTGGGCATTCGATTGGTGAGGTGGTGGCGGCGTATGTGGCGGGTGTGGTGTCGCTTGCGGATGCGTGTGTGTTGGTGGCGGCTCGTGGGCGGTTGATGCAGGGGTTGCCGTTGGGTGGGGTGATGGTGTCGGTGCGGGCGGCTGAGGCGGATGTGGTGCCGTTGCTGGCTGGTCGTGAGGTTGAGGTGAGTGTGGCGGCGGTCAATGGTCCGTGTTCGACCGTGATTTCTGGTGCTGAGGTGGCGGTGGCGGAGGTTGTCGGGTTGCTGGAGGCCGGGGGCGTCAAGACGAAGCGGCTGCGCGTTTCGCATGCGTTCCATTCGCCGTTGATGGAGCCGATGCTGGCGGAGTTCCGGCGGGTGGCTGAGGGGTTGTCGTATGGGCCTCCGCGTATTCCCGTCGTGTCGAATGTGACGGGTCTGGTCGCGGGTGCCGAGGCGCTGTGCTCGGCCGAGTACTGGGTGCGGCATGTGCGTGAGGCCGTGCGGTTCGCGGACGGGGTACGGAGTCTGGCGGACGCGGGAGTCACCACTTTCCTGGAGCTGGGTCCGGACGGGGTGCTGTCCGGGATGGGGCAGGAGTCCGTCTCCGACGCGCTCTTCGCATCGGTGCTGCGCGATGGCCGGGGCGAGATCCCTTCGCTGCAGGAGGCGCTCGCCGAGATCTATGTACGAGGGCGGCAGGTCGACTGGTCAGCCCTGTTGGCGCCGGCCCGCCCCCGCCGTGTGGAGTTGCCGACGTACGCGTTCCAGCGGGAGCGCTTCTGGCTGGAGCCGGTCCGTAGCGGCACGGCCCCGGCGCTGACTCAGGTGGCTGATCGCCGGCACTATCGGGTGTCGTGGGCGCCCGTTTCGGACGTGGCGGGTGCTGCGCTGACGGGCACGTGGCTGGTGGCGGTCCCGGCGGGGTTGGCCGGGGATGAGTGGGTTGCGGACTGCGTGGCCGCGTTGGCCGGGCGCGGTGCCCTGCCTGTCGTGGTCGAGCTGGGGCAGGACGACGCCGACCGCGCGGTGCTGGCGGCCCGGCTGCGCCGGGCCCTGGATGAGGCCGAAGTCTCCGACGCCGCGGGTGTGGTGTCGCTGCTGGCCCTGGCAGAGGGGCGGCACGGTGAGTACGGGGCGGTGCCGTTGGGGCTGGCGCTGACGTTGTCCCTGCTTCAGGGGATCGGGGATGCGGGCGTAGGCGGCCGTGTGTGGTGTGTGACGCGGGGTGCGGTGGCGGTGGGCGGTTCGGAGAGCCCGTTGAATGCGGAGCAGGCGGCGGTGTGGGGGCTGGGCCGGGTCGCCGGGCTGGAGGCCCCGGAGCGCTGGGGCGGCCTGCTCGACCTGCCTGAGGTGTGGGATGCGCGGGTGGCGGACCGGCTGGTGGGTGTGGTGAGTGGTCGCGCGGGCGAGACCGAGGCTGCGATGCGGGCATCGGGTGTGTTCGGCCGCCGTGTGGTCCGTGCGGTCGAGGGTGCACATGGCCTCGAGGGCTGGGAGCCGTCGGGGACGGTGTTGGTGACCGGTGGTACGGGTGCGTTGGGTGCCCATGTGGCGCGGTGGTTGGCGCGGTCGGGTGCGGAGCATCTGCTGTTGGTGTCGCGTCGTGGTGCTGAGGCCGCGGGCGTGGATGAGCTGTGTGCCGAGCTGCGTGAGATGGGTGCTCGGGTGACGGTTTCGGCGTGTGATGTGGGTGACCGGGATGCGCTGGCCGGGGTGTTGGCCGGGGTGCCGGAGGAGTTCCCGCTGACGGCTGTCGTACATACGGCGGGGGTGCTGGATGACGGTGTGCTGGACGGGCTGTCGGTGGACCGGTTCGAGGGCGTGTTGCGGGCGAAGTCCGAGGCGGCGTGGCATCTGCACGAGCTGACGCGGGAGGTGGACCTTTCGGCGTTTGTGCTGTTCTCCTCGTTCTCGGGGACGGTGGGTGCCGCTGGGCAGGCGAACTATGCGGCGGCGAACGCGACTTTGGACGCGTTGGCGGAGTGGCGGCGCGGTGCGGGGCTCCCGGCCACCTCGGTGGCCTGGGGTCCCTGGGCCGCCCACGGCATGGCAGAGGCCGCCGCGGACCGGTGGCGGCGCCACGGCCTCCCCGCGATGGCCCCCGAGTCGGCCGTCGCCACCCTGGAGCAGAGCGTCAACCATCCGACGGCAGCGGCTCTGATCGTCGCCGACGTTGAGTGGGACATCCTCGCCGGGACGATGGCGGACACCCGTTCGCGCCGACTCCTGCACGACCTCATGGCCCACGGCTCACCCGACACCGCCAACGAGGTCACGACCACTGATGGGTCGCTTCGGCGCCGACTCGCCGGGCTGGGGACGGCGGAACGAGACCGTGTCCTCCTGGAGTTCGTGCGGTCCCATGTGGCAGCCGTCCTGGGACACCGCCGTCCTGAGGCCATCGATGCCGACCGGGCCTTCAAGGAACTGGGCTTTGACTCCCTCGCGGCGGTGACCCTGCGCAACCGACTGAACGCGGCCACCGGGCTGAGCCTGCCGAGCACCCTGCTCTTCGACCACCCCACCGTGACGGCGCTGGTCAAACTGGTGCGCACCGAGGTGATGGGGCTGCGGAACGGCGCGGATGCGGCGTTGCCCGTCGCCGTGGCCACCGACGACGAGCCCATCGCCATTGTGGCCATGAGCTGCCGCTTCCCGGGCGAGGTGCGGACACCGGAAGACCTGTGGCAGCTGCTGATCGCCGGGCGCGAGGTGCTGACCGAGTTCCCCACCGACCGCGGATGGGACCTGGACACGCTCTACGGGCTGGATCCGGACGAGCACGGCAAGAGCTACGTCCGCGAGGGCGGGTTCCTCGAGGGAGCGGGCGACTTCGACCCGAAGTTCTTCGGCATCTCGCCACGTGAGGCGGTGGCAATGGACCCGCAGCAGCGGCTCCTGCTGGAGACATCGTGGGAGGCGTTCGAGCGGGCCGGGATCGATCCCACGCTGCTCCGGGGCAGTCAGACCGGGGTCTTCGTGGGCAGCAACGGCCAGGACTACGCAACCAGCCTGCGCCAGGCGGCAGCGGAGCACGTCGAGGGGCACCTGGTCACCAGCAGCGCCGCCAGTGTCGTCTCCGGCCGTATCTCCTACACCTTCGGTTTCGAGGGCCCGGCGGTCACGGTGGACACCGCCTGTTCGTCGTCGCTGGTCGCGCTGCATCTGGCGGCGCAGTCCCTGCGGCAGGGCGAGTGCTCGCTGGCGCTCGCCGGCGGTGTCACCATCATGTCCACTCCCGAGCTCTTCGTGGAGTTCAGCCGACAGCGCGGTCTGGCGGCCGACGGCCGGTGCAAGGCGTTCGCGGCAGCCGCGGACGGCACCGGCTGGGGCGAGGGCGTGGGCTTGCTGCTGCTGGAGCGGGTCTCGGATGCGCGGCGCAACGGCCATCAGGTGCTGGCAGTGGTACGCGGCTCCGCCGTGAACCAGGACGGTGCGAGCAATGGCCTCACCGCACCGAGCGGACCGTCGCAGCAGCGGGTGATCCGCGCCGCCCTGGCGAACGCCCGGCTGTCGGCCGGCGACGTCGATACGGTCGAGGCGCACGGCACGGGTACGACGCTCGGCGATCCGATCGAGGCGCAGGCGCTGCTGGCCACGTACGGGCAGGAGCGGCCCGACGAGCGTCCGCTGTGGCTCGGCTCGATCAAGTCCAACATCGGCCACACCCAGGCCGCGGCCGGTGTGGCCGGGGTCATCAAGTCGGTGCTGGCCATGCGCCACGGCCTGCTTCCGCGGACCCTGCACATCGATGAGCCGTCACCGCATGTGAACTGGTCCGCGGGTGCGGTGGAGCTTCTGACCGCCCCGGTGGCGTGGCCCGAGACCGGTCGGCCCCGACGGGCGGGCATCTCCTCCTTCGGCGTGAGCGGTACCAACGCCCATGTGATCCTGGAGCAGGGGCCGACGGTGTCCGATGCCGCCACGGACGCCACCTCTGAACCGAGCAGCGTGGTGCCGTGGGTGGTATCGGCGCGGTCCGACGCGGGGCTCCGGGAGCAGGCCGCGCGCTTGCTGTCGGTAGTGGGCGAGGAGGCCGGTCCGGCGTCGGTGGATGTCGGTCTGTCGCTGGTCACCACGCGCGCCGTGTTCGAGCGGCGGGCGGTGGTGCTGGGCGCCGACCGTACCGCGCTTGTCAGTGGCCTGACCGCGCTGGCCGAAGGCCGTGAGGCGACGGGTGTGGTGCGCGGGGCGGCTACTGGCTCCTCGGACCGCGTCGCTTACGTCTTCCCTGGTCAGGGGTCGCAGTGGGTGGGGATGGCGGCGGGGCTGTTGGAGTCGTCTCCGGTGTTCGCGGAGCGGGTGGGTGAGTGTGCGGTGGCGTTGGCGCCGTTCGTGGACTGGTCGCTGGTGGATGTGCTCGGCGACCCCGCGGCGCTGGAGCGGGTGGACGTGGTGCAGCCCGTGTTGTGGGCGGTGATGGTGTCGCTGGCTGAGCTGTGGCGTTCGTACGGTGTCGAGCCCGCGGCCGTCATTGGCCACTCTCAGGGTGAGATCGCGGCGGCGTGTGTGGCGGGTGCGTTGTCACTGGAGGACGCGGCGAAGGTGGTGGCCCTGCGCAGTCGAGCCCTGCGGGCGCTGTCCGGGCGCGGTGGCATGGTGTCGGTGTCGCTGCCTGTGGAGCGCGTACGGGAGCGGCTCGCGTCGTGGGGCGAGCGGTTGTCGGTGGCGGCGGTGAACGGGCCGTCGGCGGTCGTGGTCTCCGGCGACGCGGACGCGCTGGACGAGCTGCTGACGGCGTGCGAGGCGGACGAGATCCGGGCGCGTCGCATTCCCGTGGACTACGCCTCGCACTGTGCTCACGTCGAGGCCATCGAGGACGAGCTTCGGCAGGCCCTCGCGGGGATCGCTCCGCGCTCGTCGTCGGTTCCGTTCTACTCCACGGTCACGGCAGGTGTGCTGGACACCCAGGAGCTGGACGCCGGGTACTGGTACCGCAATCTGCGTCAGACGGTGCGCTTCGACGAGACCGTCCGCGCCCTGCTCGCCGACGGCTTCGATACGTTCATCGAGGCCAGCGCCCACCCCGTCCTGACGATGGGCGTGGAGCAGACGGCCCAGGACCACGGCGCGCACATCACCGCCGTCGGATCACTGCGCCGCGACGAAGGCGGTCTCGACCGGTTCGCCACCTCCCTCGCCGAGGCATACGTCGGCGGCGCCGCCGTCGACTGGGCGGCCATGTTCGCGGGCACGGGTGCCCGACGCGTCGACTTGCCGACGTACGCCTTCCAGCACCAGCGCTACTGGGTCGAGCCCTCAGCCGTGGCGGGCGATGTGTCCTCGGCCGGACTGACCTCCGCCGATCACCCCCTCCTCGGCGCGGCGACCGCGCTGCCCGACTCGGACGGGTGGTTGCTGACGGGCCGCCTCTCGCTCCGTACGCACCCCTGGCTCGCCGAACACACCGTGCTCGGCCGGGCCCTGCTGCCCGCGTCCGCGTTCGTCGAGTTGGCGCTGCGAGCCGGTGACGCGGCCGGATGCGATCGCGTGGAGGAGCTGACGCTGGAGGCGCCTCTGGTGCTTCCCGAACAGGGCTCCGTACAGCTCCAGTTGACCGTCGGCGGGCCCGAGGAGGACGGCGGACGTCCCGTACGGGTGTACGCGCGGCCGGAAGACACGACGGACCGGCCGTGGACCCGGTATGCCTCGGGAACGCTGGTCCACGGCGAAGCCCACGGCGAGGCCCAGAGCCACGCCGCTGACCTCAGCATATGGCCGCCGACCGGCGCGGAAGCCGTCGATATGACCGGCTTCTACGAGCGGCTGGCCCACACCGGCGTGGCGTACGGGCCCATCTTCCGCGGCGTTCGCGCGGTATGGCGCCGCGGTGACGAGCTCTTCGCGGAAGTGGTGCTGCCCGAGGAAGCCCGTCGCGAGGTGCCCCGGTTCGGCATCCACCCGGCCCTGCTGGACACCGCCTTGCAGCCGGGTCTGGCCCCCCTCCCGGGCGATGCGGACGGCATCCGGCTGCCGTTCCTCTGGAACGGTGTGTCGTTGCACGCGACCGGGGCGTCGATGCTCCGCGTACGGCTGGCCCGCCAGGGCATCGACACCCTGTCCGCGCTGGTCGCCGACCCGGCCGGAACACCGGTGGCCACGGTGGACGCGCTGGTGGCGCGGCCGGTGACGGAGGAGCAGTTCGCGGCCGCGACAGCGGAGCCCGGCGACGGCCGACCGGAACGGGCCACCGTGGTCCGCCGCGCTCTGGCCCGGACGGCGCCCGCCGCGGAGGAGGCGTCGCTACGGCAGCGCCTGCGCCGGGTGGGCGACGCGGAGCGGGAGCGGATGGTGCTGCGCATGGTCCAGGACCAGGCCGCCACCGTCCTCGGCCACAGCACACAAGACGCGGTCGAGCCGGAGATCTCGTTCAAGGAGCACGGTTTCGACTCACTCACGGCGGTGGAGCTGCGGAACCGGCTGAACGCGGCCACCGGCGAGCGGCTGCCCGCCACGGTCGTCTTCGACTACCCGACCCCCGCCGCGCTCGCGGAATACCTCCGCACGGAACTGCTCGGCCTCCGGGAGGGCGATGTCCCCTCGGCACCCGCGCCCGTCACCCGGGCCGAGCCGGACGACGATCCGATCGCCATCGTCGCCATGGGGTGTCGTCTGCCCGGCGGTGTCCGGTCCCCGGAGGAGCTGTGGGACCTGCTGACCGAGGGCCGTGACGCGATATCCGGCTTCCCCGAAGACCGTGGCTGGGAGCTCGACGGACTCTACGACGCCGACCCCGACGTCCCCGGGAAGACCTACACGCGCCACGGTGGCTTCGTCGACGGCGCGGGTGAATTCGACGCGGCGTTCTTCGGCATCTCACCGCGTGAGGCGGTGGCGATGGATCCGCAGCACCGACTGCTGCTGGAGACGTCCTGGGAGACCTTCGAGCGCGCGGGCATCGACCCGGCCTCCCTGCGCGGCAGTCAGACCGGTGTGTTCGTGGGCGCCGGATCACACGGATACGGCGCGGGCCCGATCCGGCCGTCGAGCGGTGTCGAGGGCTATCTGCTCACCGGTAACGCCCTCAGCGTCACCTCCGGTCGGCTCGCCTATGCGTTCGGCTTCGAAGGGCCGGCCGTCGCCGTCGACACGGCGTGCTCGTCGTCGCTGGTGGCGCTGCACCTGGCCGCGCAGTCACTGCGGCAGGGCGAGTGCTCCCTGGCCCTGGCCGGTGGCACCGCCGTCATGTCCACCCCCTGGACCTTCGTCGGCTTCAGCCGCCAGCGGGGGCTGGCACCGGACGGGCGCTGCAAGCCCTTCTCCGCCGCCGCCGATGGCTTCGGCCCGGCGGAGGGCGTCGGTGTGCTGCTGCTGGAGCGCCTGTCGGACGCACGCCGGAACGGACACCGTGTGCTCGCCCTCGTACGAGGCACCGCCATCAACCAGGATGGTGCGAGCAACGGCCTCACCGCCCCGAACGGCCCCTCGCAACAGCGGGTGATCCGCGCCGCGTTGGAGAACGCCCGGCTGCCGGCGGCCGAGGTGGACGCGGTCGAGGCCCATGGCACCGGCACCAAGCTGGGCGACCCCATCGAGGCGCAGGCCCTGCTGGCCACGTACGGCAGGGGCCGCCCCGAAGAACGGCCGCTGCTGCTGGGCTCGGTGAAGTCGAACATCGGGCACACGCAGGCGGCGGCGGGTGTGGCCGGTGTGATCAAGATGGTGCTCGGCATGCGGCACGGCGTGCTGCCGCGCACCCTGCACCTGGACGAGCCATCGCCGCATGTGGACTGGTCCGCGGGTGGGTTGCGCCTGCTGACGGACGATATGCCCTGGCCGGAGACGGGACGGCCGCGCCGCGCGGCGGTCTCCTCCTTCGGGATGAGCGGAACCAACGCGCACGCCGTGCTGGAGCAGGCCCCGCTCGACGAAGCCCCTGGCCATGATGCCGACGGCGACACCCGGACCAGGGAACTGCCGGAGATCACGCCATGGGTGATCTCCGGACGGTCGGACACCGCGGTCGAGGCACAGGCGGAACGGCTGCTGACGCATGTGCGCGGGCACGGAGAGGTTTCGCCCGCCGATGTCGGGCTGTCGTTGGCGACCACGCGCAGTGTCTTCGAACACCGCGCGGTGGTGCTGGCGGGAGACGGGGACGGTCTCGTCAACGGCCTGGGCGCGTTGGCCGAGGGGAACGTGACCCCCGGTGTGGTGCGCGGGATGGCGACCGCTCGGGACCACGCGGTGCTTGTCTTCCCTGGTCAGGGGTCGCAGTGGGTGGGGATGGCGGCGGGGTTGCTGGAGTCGTCTCCGGTGTTCGCTGAGCGGATCGCGGAGTGTGCGGTGGCGTTGGCGCCGTTCGTGGACTGGTCGTTGGTGGATGTGCTCGGCGATGCGATGGCGTTGGAGCGGGTGGATGTGGTGCAGCCGGTGTTGTGGGCGGTGATGGTGTCGTTGGCGGAGTTGTGGCGTTCGTACGGTGTCGAGCCTTCGGCCGTCATCGGTCATTCGCAGGGTGAGATGGCGGCGGCGTGTGTGGCGGGTGCGTTGTCGTTGGAGGATGCGGCGCGGGTGGTGGCGTTGCGGAGCAGGGCGTTGCGGGCGTTGTCGGGGCTCGGCGGGATGGTGTCGGTGTCGTTGCCGGTGGAGGAGGTGCGGGAGCGGCTGGGCCGGTGGGGTGAGCGGTTGTCGGTGGCGGCGGTGAACGGGCCCTCGGCCGTGGTGGTATCCGGCGACGCGGACGCGTTGGACGAGCTGCTGGCGGCATGCGCGGCGGGCGAGGTCCGGGCGCGGCGTATCCCCGTGGACTACGCCTCGCACTGCGCCCATGTGGAGGCCATCGAAGATGAGCTTCGGCAAGCGCTCGCGGGGATCAGCCCTCGGCCTTCGTCGGTGCCGTTCTATTCGACGGTGACCGGTGGGGTGCTGGACACCGAGGAACTCGACGCCGGGTACTGGTACCGCAATCTGCGTCAGACGGTCCGTTTCGACGAGACCGTGCGTGCGCTGCTGGCCGACGGTTTCCAGGTGTTTATCGAGGCCAGTGCCCATCCCGTCCTGACGATGGGGGTGGAGCAGACAGCCGAGGATCACGGCACCCGGGTCACCGCGGTCGGGTCGTTGCGCCGTGACGAAGGTGGTCTGGAGCGCTTCATGACCTCCTTGGCCGAGGCGTACGTGGGTGGCGCGTCCGTCAACTGGGCAGGGCTCTTCGCGGGAACGGGCGCGGAGCGCGTGGATCTGCCGACGTATGCCTTCCAGCGCACCCACTTCTGGCTGGAGTCCGAGGCCGTCGAGACCGCGGGTGATGTGGCATCGGTGGGGCTGGACTCGGCCGGGCATCCGTTGCTGGGGGCCGCCGTGCCGCTGCCCGACTCGGACGGTTTCCTGCTCACCGGTCGGCTCTCGCTCCGTACCCACCCCTGGCTCGCCGACCATGCGGTGCTGGGCCGGGCCATCCTGCCCGGTACGGCGTTTGTCGAGCTGGCGTCGAGGGCCGGTGACGCGGTCGGTTGCGACCGGTTGGAGGAGCTGACGCTGGAGGCGCCCCTGGTGCTGCCCGACGAGGGGGCGGTCCAGGTGCAGTTGGCCGTGGGCGGGCCCAGGCAGGACGGGCAGCGCGAGTTCAGCGTGCACGCCCGCCGTGACGACGTCCCGAACGCCTCGTGGACGTGCCATGCGAAGGGCATCGTGGCCCTGAACTCCACCGCCATCGACGGGACGACCGGCCCGGCGGACCTGAAGGCCTGGCCACCGGCGGGCGCGGAGGCGGTCGGGACCGCGGGCTTCTACGACGATGTGGCGGCCACCGGGCTGGCGTACGGACCGGTGTTCCGAGGGCTGCGCGCCGTCTGGCGCAAGGGCGACGAGGTCTTCGCCGAGGTGGCGCTACCCGAGGAGTCGCGCGCCGACGCGGCCCGGTTCGGGTTGCATCCCGCGCTGCTCGACACGGCACTGCACGCCTGGCTGGTGTGCGCCGCCTCGTATCCGGAGAGGGACAGGACCCGGCTGCCGTTCGTATGGAGCGGCGTGTCGTTGCACGCCGCCGGCGCGACCTCCCTGCGGGTACGGCTGGCCCGTACGAGCGCCGATGGGATGTCCGTCCTGGTGGCCGACGCCGCCGGAACGCCGGTGGCGACGGCGGAGGAGCTGGTCACCCGCCCGGTCTCGGAAGCACAGCTCGCATCGTCCGCCGACGACGGCGAGTCGCTGTACCGAGTGGAGTGGATCGCGGGGCCCACAACCGCCTCGGTCCCCGCCACCGACCGATGCGCCGTGGCCGGACCGGACCCATCCGGCCTGGCCAGGGCGTTGAAGGCGGCCGATGGATCGGTGGAGGAACACGCCGACCTGGCCGCTCTCGCGGCACATGTGCGATCGGGCGCTCCCATGCCGGACCTGGTGTTCGTAACCGTGTCCGCCGCCCCCGGCGAGGACGTCGTCCCGGCGGCACACGCCGTGGCCCACCGGACCCTGGACATGGTGCGGGCGTGGCTGGCGGAGGACGGGTTCGCCGCGTCCCGGCTGGTGTTCGTCACCCGGGGCGCGCTGGCCACCGAGGACGGTGAGGACCCGCGTGATCTGGCCGCGGCCCCGGTCTGGGGGCTGGTGCGATCGGCGCAGGCCGAGCATCCGGACCGTTTCGTCCTGCTGGACGTGGATGGCACCGAGCCATCGCTCGCCCTGGTGCACCAGGCGGTGTCCACCGGGGAGCCGCAGCTCGCGGTGCGCGGGGCCGAGGTGCTGGTGCCACGTCTGACCCCCGGTGCGGCGAGGGGAGTGCTGACGCCACCGGATGGCACGGAGGCGTGGCGACTGGAGGCGTCCGGAGCGGGCACGCTGGAGGGGCTGACGCTGGCCACGGCCACGGACGCCGGCCGGGAGCTCGGCGAGCACGAGGTGCGGGTCGCCGTGCGTGCCACGGGCCTGAACTTCCGTGATGTCCTCATCTCCCTGGGCATGTATCCGGACGAGGCCATGATGGGTGGCGAGGGGGCCGGTGTGGTCGTGGCCTCCGGCTCCGGTGTGACCTCCCTCGCCGTCGGCGACCGGGTGATGGGGCTGTGGTCCGGTGGTTTCGGGCCGTTGGCCGTGGTGGATCACCGCACCCTGGTGCGGATCCCGGACGGCTGGTCCTTCACCGAGGCCGCGTCCGTCCCCGTGGTGTTCGTGACGGCCTTGTACGCGCTGCGGGAGCTGGCGGGCCTACGGCGCGGTGAGTCGCTGCTGGTCCATTCCGCCGCCGGTGGCGTGGGAATGGCGGCGGTGCGGCTGGCGCGGGCCTGGGGCATCGAGGTGTTCGCGACCGCGAGCGAGACCAAGTGGGACCTCCTGCGCGGCCTCGGGCTGGACGAGGCGCATATCGCGTCGTCGCGCACGCTGGAGTTCGAGGAGCGGTTCAGGGACTCCTCGGCCGGTCGCGGTGTGGATGTGGTCCTGGACGCCCTGTCCGGTGAGTTCGTGGACGCGTCGCTGCGGCTGCTCGGCGAGGGCGGGCGGTTCATCGAGATGGGCAAGACGGATGTTCGGTCCGCCGAGGCGGTGGCAGCGGCTCATCCGGGCGTGCTGTACCGGGCGTTCGACCTGGGGGAGGCGGGCCCCGAGCACATCGGGGAGATGCTCGCGGAGATCGTGGCCCTGTTCGAGCGTGGTGTGCTGGAGCCGCTGCCCGCACGGGTGTGGGATGTGCGCAGGGCTCCCGAGGCGTTCCGGTTCATGAGCCAGGCGCGCCATGTGGGCAAGCTGGTGCTGAGCGTTCCGGCCGCGCCGGCCCCGGAGGGCACCGTA
Source organism: Streptomyces sp. MK37H (assembly GCF_018035285.1). Lineage (NCBI taxonomy): Bacteria > Bacillati > Actinomycetota > Actinomycetes > Kitasatosporales > Streptomycetaceae > Streptomyces > Streptomyces sp. MK37H. The sequence goes on from NZ_JAAAYH010000044.1 coordinate 11,732, forward strand.
CTGATCACCGGCGCCGGTGGCGTCCTGGGCGGACTGATCGCCCGGCATCTGGTGGCGGAGCGCGGCATACGCCGGCTGCTGCTGGTCAGCCGCCGTGGCCGCGCGGCCGAGAGCATGGCGGCGCTCGAGGCGGAGCTGACGGCCCTGGGAGCCTCGGTCACCGTCGCCGCCTGCGATGTCGCCGACCGCGACGCGCTGGCCGATCTGCTGGCGGACCTCCCCGACGGACACGGCCTGACCGGTGTGGTCCACGCCGCGGGCATCCTGGACGACGGAACGGTGGCCTCGCTGACGCCGGAGCGGCTCGACGCGGTGCTGCGGGCCAAGGTCGACGGGGCGTGGCATCTGCACGAGCTGACGCGCCGTTTCGATATGGCCATGTTCGCCCTGTTCTCGTCGACCGCCGGGGTCCTGGGATCCGCGGGCCAGGCCAACTACGCCGCCGCCAACACGTTCCTGGACGGACTGGCCCAGCGGCGCCGGGCGATGGGCCTGCCCGGGGTGTCGCTCGCCTGGGGCCTGTGGGCCGAGCGCACCGGAATGACCGGACACCTCGGCCAGGCGGACCTCTCGCGGATGACCCGGGTCGGACTGGTGCCGTTCCCCTCCGAGGAGGGGCTGCGGCTGTTCGACACGGCCGGCCGGCTGGCGGAGGGCGTGGTGGTGCCCGCGCGGCTCGACCTCGGCCACCTGGCGGCCGCCGCCGACGCCACGCCCGTACCCCCGTTGCTCAACGGACTCGTACGACGGCCCGCCCCGCTCCGGCGCGCCTCGGCCCAGGAAGACGCCGGCACCCAGGAGGCGCCACTGGCGCGGCGGCTGGCCGGGCTCGGCCAGGGGGAGCGGCAGCGGACGCTGCTGCGTCTGGTCCAGGAACACGCCGCCACGGTCCTGGGCCATGGGACGGCGTCCGCGGTGGTCACCGATCGCGGCTTCCTGGAGCTCGGCTTCGACTCACTCACCGCGGTCGAGCTGCGCAACCGGCTGAACGCGGCCACCGGGCTGCGGCTCCCCGCCACCCTCATCTTCGACTACCCGACCCCCGCCGCGCTGGCCGGACACCTGGGAGAGGAGATCGCCCCCGTGGCGGCGGACGACCCGTCGGACGTGGCCGCTGAACTCGACCGGCTGGAAGCCGCGTTGCTCGGCACCGACGCGGCAGCCGACGACGCCACCCGCGCGATGGTGGCCGACCGGCTGAAGCGCCTGCTGTCCCAATGGGACGGGGACCGTGGCGGCCCGGCGCCGGACGGCCCGGCCGATGGCCCCGCCACCGGTTCCGGCGACGCGGACGACGTCGCCGAGCACCTGGAGACGGCGGCGGCCGACGAGCTCTTCGCCTTCATCGACCAGGAGTTCGGGTCGTGATGCCAGCAGCAGCCGCCACCACGGCGCACCCACGAAGCCACCCCACCTGCCCGCCGAACACCCCGCTCCCGAAGCCCGACCCCGAGAGGTTCTGATGTCGGAACAAGAAAAGCTGCTCGGTTACCTCCGGCGGGTGACGGCTGATCTGCACCAGACGCGGCAGCGCCTGCAGGACGTGGAGTCCGCGGCCCGCGAACCGATCGCGATCGTCGGGATGAGCTGCCGCTTCCCCGGCGGAGTGCGCTCGCCCGAGGAGTTCTGGCGGCTGCTGAGCGGGGCCGAGGACGCCATCACACCGTTCCCCGACGACCGCGGCTGGGACCTCGGCTCGCTCTACGACGCGGACCCCGACCGGCCCGGCACCTCCTACGCGCGCGAGGGCGGATTCCTGCACGACGTCGGCGACTTCGATGCCGACTTCTTCGGGATCTCACCGCGTGAGGCGCTGGCGATGGACCCCCAGCAGCGGCTGCTGCTGGAGACCTCGTGGGAGGCCATCGAACGGGCGGGCATCGACCCGGCCTCGCTCAGGGGCAGCCGGTCCGGAGTGTTCGTCGGCGCCGTGGCTCCCGACTACGGGCCGCGGGTGCACGAGGCCACCGACGGTGTCGAGGGCCACCTGGTGACCGGCAGCGCCATCAGCGTCGTGTCCGGGCGCGTGGCCTACACCCTGGGCCTGGAGGGCCCGGCCGTGACGGTGGACACCGCGTGTTCCTCGTCACTGGTCGCCCTGCACCTGGCCGTACAGGCCCTGCGCCAGGGGGAGTGCTCTCTCGCCCTGGCCGGTGGCGTCACCGTCATGGCCACGCCCGGCACCTTCATCGGCTTCAGCCGGCAACGCGGGCTCGCACCAGACGGGCGGTGCAAGCCCTTCTCGGCGGCGGCCGACGGTTTCGGGCCCGCCGAGGGCGTCGGCATGCTGTTCCTGGAGCGGCTCTCAGACGCACACCGCAACGGGCACCCCGTGCTGGCCGTCGTCCGGGGCACGGCGACCAACCAGGACGGTGCGAGCAGCGCACTGTCCGCCCCCAACGGCCCGTCCCAGCAGCGGGTGATCCGCCAGGCGCTGGCAAACGCCGGGCTCACGGCCGGGCAGGTCGACGCCGTCGAGGCACACGGTACGGGAACGAAGCTGGGCGACCCGATCGAGGCACAGGCGCTGCTGGCCACGTACGGCCGTGAGCGCGTCGCGGACCACCCGCTGCTGCTGGGGTCGGTCAAGTCGAACATCGGACATACGCAGGCGGCGGCCGGTGTGGCCGGCGTGATGAAGATGGTGCTGGCGATGCGGCACGGCGTGCTGCCCCGCACCTTGCACATCGACGAGCCGTCCGCACACGTGGACTGGTCGGCCGGCACCGTCGAACTCCTCACCGAGGCCACCGCATGGCCCGAGGGTGAGGAGCCGCGCCGGGCCGGTGTGTCCTCGTTCGGCATCAGCGGCACCAACGCCCACGCCATCATCGAGCAGGCGCCGCCACCGGCCGCTACCGACGCCGCTTCTGGTGCGGACGTGGCGGAGGAGGCGGAGGCGCCCCGGGCGGCGCTGCCGCTCATCCCCTGGCCGCTGTCCAGCAAGTCCGAGGCGGCGCTGCGGGCCCAGGCCACACGGCTGCTGGACCACGTGGAGCGGCACCCGGAGGTCGCGGCCGAGGGCATCGGACTGTCCCTCGCCACCACGCGGACCGCCTTCGACCACCGCGCGGTCGTACTGGCCCCCGACCGCGCGGAGGCCGTACGGATCCTGGCCGATCACCTCGCGGGCCGGGGCACCTCCGGGCTGGTCGAAGGCGTGGCCAAGCGCAGCGCCGGGGTCGCCTTCGTCTTCCCCGGCCAGGGGTCGCAGTGGGTGGGCATGGCGGCCGGGCTGCTGGATTCCTCGCCGGTGTTCGCCCGGCGGATCGGCGAGTGCGCGGCGGCCCTGGCGCCGCATGTGGACTGGTCGCTGGTGGATGTGCTCAGCGACCCCGCGGCGCTGGAGCGGGTGGATGTCGTACAGCCCGCCCTGTTCGCGGTGATGGTGTCGCTGGCGGAGCTGTGGCGCTCGTACGGCGTGGAGCCATCGGCCGTCATCGGCCACTCACAGGGTGAGATCGCGGCCGCGTGTGTGGCGGGTGCGTTGTCGCTGGAGGACGCCGCGAAGGTGGTGGCCCTGCGCAGCCAGGCCCTGCGGGCGCTGTCCGGGCGCGGTGGCATGGTGTCGGTATCGCTGCCCGTGGAGCGCGTACGGGAGCGGCTCGCGGGATGGGGCGAGCGGCTGTCGGTGGCGGCGGTGAACGGCCCCTCCGCGGTCGTGGTCTCGGGCGATGCCGATGCGCTGCACGAGCTGCTTGCGGCGTGCGAGGCGGAGGAGATCCGGGCGCGCCGCGTCCCCGTGGACTACGCCTCGCACTCCGCCCACGTCGAGAGCCTCGAGGACGAGATCCGGCGCACCCTCGCCGGGATCGCTCCGCGATCCTCCTCGGTGCCGTTCTACTCCACGGTGACCGGTGGCATGCTGGACACCACCGAGCTGAACGCCGGCTACTGGTATCGCAATCTGCGGGCGACGGTGCGTTTCGATGAGACCGTACGGGTGCTCCTCGACGAGGGATTCCAGACGTTCGTGGAGGCCAGCGCGCATCCGGTGCTCACCATGGGCATCGAGCAGACGGCCGACGATCACGGCACCCCCGTGGCGGCCATCGGCTCGCTGCGCCGTGAGGAAGGCGGCCTGGACCGGTACCTGACCTCCCTGGCCGAGGCCCACGTCGGCGGCATCGCCATCGACTGGCGGACGGTGTTCGCCGGAACCGCCGCGGACCCCGTCGACCTGCCCACCTATGCCTTCCAGCACCAGCGCTACTGGCTCACCTCGGCCACCATCGCGCGCCCCACCGACGGCACCCCGGCCGAGGACAGCGCGGACACGCATTTCTGGCAGGCCGTGGAGCGCGAGGACGCCGAGGCGCTGGCCGCCGCGCTCCAGGTCCAATCCACCGAGCAGCACGCCTCGTTGGGCACCGTCCTGCCCGCCCTCGCGCAGTGGCGTCGGCAGCGGCGCTCCGAATCGACCGTGGACGAGTGGCGCTACCGCGTGATCTGGCGCCCCAAGAGCGGCACCCCGGCCGTCTCGCTTCCGGGGCCATGGCTGCTGCTGGCCCCGAGCTCCCGCCCCGACGACCCGCTGGTCACGGCCTCCTGCGAGGCGCTCGCGGCGCACGGCGCCGATGTCGTCCTCGTCGAACTGGGCGCGGACGAGCCGCACCGCGCCACGGTGGCCGAGCGGCTGCGCGCCGCCACCGCCGACCACCCGCTGGACACGCTGTCCGGCGTGCTGTCACTGCTGCCGCTGGACGAACACCTGTACCCCGGCCATCCTGTGGCCACCACCGGCCTGACCCTGACCCTCGCCCTGATCCAGGCCCTCGACGACCTCGGCGTCCACGCCCCGCTGTGGTGCGCCACCCAGGGCGCGGTGTCCATCGGCAGCTCCGATCCGCTCACCAGCCCCGACCAGGCGGCGGTGTGGGGCCTGGGCCGGGTGGCCGGAGTGGAGTACCCGGACAGCTGGGGCGGACTGATCGACCTGCCGCGCACCATGGACGCCCGAGCCGGGGCCCGGCTCGCCGGAGTGCTCGCGGACGGCGGCCCCGAGGACCAGGTCGCGATCCGCGCCTCGGGCGTGATGCTGCGGCGGCTCGAGCCCGCACCTCTCGGGAACACCCCTCCGCTGCGCACCTGGAAGCCCCGTGGCACGGTCCTCATCACCGGTGGCACCGGCGCCCTCGGCACTCATCTGGCCCGGTGGCTGGCGGACAACGGCGCCGAACACCTGGTGCTGACCAGTCGCCGCGGGCTCGCCGCCCCCGGCGCCGAAGACCTGGTCGCCGAACTGGCCGAACAGGGCACCCGGGTCACCGTCGCCGCGTGCGATGTGGCGGACCGCGCCGCGCTCCAACGGGTCCTCGCGTCCGTACCCGACGACCGGCCGCTCACCGCCGTCATCCACGCCGCGGCCCATATCGACCTGGCCGGACTGGGCGCGACGACCTCGGCGGAGTTCGCCCAGGTCATGGACGCGAAAGTGGCGGGCGCGGCCCATCTGGACGAGTTGCTGGGCGACACCCCGCTGGACGCGTTCGTGCTGTTCTCCTCGGTGTCCGGGCTGTGGGGCGTGGGCGACCACGGTGCGTACGCCGCCGCCAACGCCTACCTGGACGCGCTCGCCGAGCGGCGGCGGGCGAACGGCCTGACGGCCACCTCGGTGGCCTGGGGGGTGTGGGACGCCACCGGCGACAACATGCCCGAGGCCCTGGACCTGGACCAGTTGCGGCGGCGTGGACTGCGGTTCATGGACCCGGCGCTCGGCATCGCCGCGCTGCGGCAGACGCTCGACCACGACCAGACCCATCTGGCGATCGCCGATATCGACTGGGAGAACTTCATCCCGGTCTTCACCGCCGCCCGCCCCAGCCCACTGCTGGACGAACTGCCCGCGATGCGACGCATCCAGGAGGGGACCGACACCGCCGGGGCGGTCGCGAACGCGTCGGCCGACACCTCATCGGGCCTGCGGCAGCGGCTGACCGGACTGACCCCCACCGAGCGTGAGCACACCGTCCTGGAGCTGGTGCGTGCGCAGGTGGTGGCCGTCCTCGGCCACGCCACCTCGGACGCGGTGGATTCCGAGCGCGCGTTCAAGGACCTCGGCTTCGACTCGCTGACGGCCGTCGAACTGCGCAACCGGCTCAACGCGGCCACCGGGCTGCGCCTGCCCGCCACGCTGGCCTTCGACTACCCCAGCACCGCCGTCCTGAGCGAGCACATCCTCACCGAGCTGACGGGGACGACGGCCGAGGAGGCGGACGCCCCCGCCGTCCCGCAGACGGCGGCGGGGGCGGAGATGGCCCGGGCCGTGCCCGGGGACTCCGACGACGACCCCATCGCCATCGTGGCGATGAGCTGCCGCTACCCGGGTGGGGTGTCCTCCCCCGAGGAGCTGTGGCAGCTCATCATGTCCGGCGGTGACGCGATCGGCGGGCTGCCCACCGACCGTGGCTGGGACATCGAGGGCATCTACGACCCGGACCCGGACGCGCCCGGCAAGACGTATGTGCGCGAAGGTGGTTTCCTCTACGGCGCGGGTGACTTCGACCCGGCGTTCTTCGGGATCTCGCCACGTGAGGCGCTGGCGATGGACCCCCAGCAGCGGCTGTTGCTGGAGACCTCGTGGGAAGCCTTCGAGCGCGCGGGTGTGCCCCCGCTCGCGCTGCGCGGCAGCCGCACCGGCGTCTTCATCGGCTCCAACTACCAGGAGTACGGGCCGCGGGTGCATGAGGCGCCCGAGGGCTCCGAAGGCCACCTGATGACGGGGAGCGCTGCCAGCGTCGTGTCCGGGCGCGTCGCGTACGCCTTCGGCTTCGAGGGCCCCGCGATGACGGTGGACACCGCGTGCTCCTCGTCCCTGGTGGCACTGCACCTGGCGGCGCAGGCGCTGCGGAACGGGGAGTGCTCGCTGGCACTCGCCGGTGGCGTCGCCGTCATGCCGAACCCCGGTGCCCTCATCGGCTTCAGCCGCCAGCGTGGCCTGGCGCTCGACGGCCGCTGCAAGGCGTTCGCGGGGGCCGCGGACGGCATGGGGCTCGCGGAGGGCATCGGTGTGCTGCTGCTCGAGCGGCTGTCCGACGCACGGCGGAACGGGCATCGGGTGCTGGCCGTGGTGCGGGGCAGTGCGGTCAACCAGGACGGTGCGTCGAACGGTTTGACGGCGCCGAACGGTCCGTCGCAGCAGCGGGTGATCCGGGCGGCGTTGGAGAGTGCTCGGTTGTCGGCTGCTGAGGTGGACGCGGTCGAGGCGCACGGTACGGGCACGAAGCTGGGTGATCCGATTGAGGCGCAGGCGCTGCTGGCGACCTATGGGCGGGAGCGCAGCGCCGAGGACCGGCCGTTGTGGCTGGGGTCGGTGAAGTCGAACATCGGTCATACGCAGGCCGCCGCGGGTGTGGCCGGCGTGATGAAGATGGTGCTCGCGATGCGGCACGGTGTGCTGCCGAGGACACTGCACATTGATGAGCCGTCGCCGCATGTGGACTGGTCGGCTGGTGCGGTCGAGTTGCTGACGGATGCGGTGGTGTGGCCGGAGACGGATCGTCCGCGGCGTGCGGGTGTGTCGTCCTTCGGGATCAGTGGTACCAACGCGCACGTCATCCTGGAACACCTTCCCGAGGAACAGCCCGTCGCCGTGTCGGTGACTGGCGGGACTGAGGAATCGACGCTGGTGCCGTGGGTGGTGTCGGCGAAGTCCGAGGGTGCGCTGCGGGCGCAGGCGGAGCTTTTGCTGCCCTATGCCCGGGGTGAGGCCGGGGCGGAGGCGTCGCTGGCTGATGCGGCGTTGTCGCTGGTCACGACACGGTCGGCCCTCGATGAGCGGGCGGTGGTGCTGGCGAGCGACGGTGAGGGGTTTGAGGCCGGGCTGGAAGCGCTGGTGGAGGGTGTACCGGCGGCGGGTGTGGTGCGGGGTTCGGTGGTTCCGGGGAAGTTGGCGGTGTTGTTCTCGGGGCAGGGTAGTCAGCGGGTTGGGATGGGGCGGGGGTTGTATGGGGCGTTCCCGGTGTTCGCGGAGGCGTTCGACGAGGTGTGTGGGCACTTCGACGGGGTGTTGGAGCGTTCGCTGCGGGATGTGGTGTTCGGGGATGCGTCGGGTTTGGATGAGACCGGGTTTACGCAGTGTGGGTTGTTCGCGGTGGAGGTGGCGCTGTTCCGGTTGGTGGAGTCGTGGGGTGTACGGCCGGATTTCGTGGCCGGGCATTCGATCGGTGAGTTGGTGGCGGCGCATGTGGCGGGTGTGGTGTCGCTCAAGGACGCGTGTGCGTTGGTGGCGGCTCGTGGGCGGTTGATGCAGGCGCTGTCGCCGGGTGGGGTGATGGTGTCGGTGCAGGCGGCTGAGGTGGATGTGCTGCCGTTGCTGGCCGGTCGTGAGGTTGAGGTGAGTGTGGCGGCGGTCAACGGTCCGTGTTCGACCGTGATTTCTGGTGCTGAGGCGGCGGTGGCGGAGGTTGTCGGGTTGCTGGAGGCCGGGGGCGTCAAGACGAAGCGGCTGCGCGTTTCGCATGCGTTCCATTCGCCGTTGATGGAGCCGATGCTGGCGGAGTTCCGGCGGGTGGCCGAGGGGTTGTCGTATGGGCCTCCGCGTATTCCCGTCGTGTCGAATGTGACGGGTCTGGTCGCGGATGCCGAGGCGCTGTGCTCGGCCGAGTACTGGGTGCGGCACGTCCGCGAGACGGTGCGATTCGCGGACGGTGTGGAGTGTCTGGCCGGGCAAGGCGTGGTTACCTACCTGGAGTTGGGCCCCGACGGAGTCCTCTCCGGGATGGGGCAGGAGTGCGCGCCGGACGCCGTCTTCGCCCCTGTTCTTCGCTGCGGTTGGGAAGAGACCGCCTCGGTCATGGAGGGGCTGGCGCAGATCCATGTGCGGGGTCGTTCTGTGGACTGGGCCGCCCTGCTCGCACCGACGCGCCCCCGGCCCGTCGAACTGCCCACGTACCCCTTCCAGCGAGAGCACTTCTGGCTGGAGTCGTCCGTCACCACGGCTGAGACGGGCCCCACGGGCGCGGTGGACGCCGACTTCTGGGACGCGGTGGAGCGTGAGGATCTGCCCGCGCTCACGGACACGCTGGCGGTCGCGGACGAGAACGGCGCCGGTGAATCGCTGGCGGCGGTGTTGCCGGTGCTGTCGTCGTGGCGGCGCCGTGGACGTGAGCGCGCCACGGTGGACGGGTGGCGCTACCGCGTGTCGTGGTCGCCGGTGTCCGACGGGGCGGGGACGGTGTCGGGTCCGTGGTTGGTGGCGGTCCCCGCGGGGATGGCCACCGACCCATGGGTGTCGGCGTGCGCGGACGCTCTCGCCGGGCGGGGTGCACGGCCGGTGATGGTCGAGCTGGGGCCCGATGACGCCGACCGTGAGACGGTGGCGGCGCGCCTCCGCGAGGCTCTGACCGGGCCCGAAGCGGCCGATGCCGAAGGTGTGTTGTCCCTGCTGGCACTGGCCGAGGGCCGCCACAGTCAGTACCGGTCGGTGCCCCTGGGCGTGGCATTGACGCTGTCGCTGGTGCAGGCGGTGGGCGATGTGGGTCTGGCCGCTGCGGTGTGGTGTGCGACGCGCGGTGCGGTCGCGGTCGCTGGTTCCGAGGGTGTGCGCGCGGTGGAGCAGGCGGCGGTGTGCGGCCTGGGCCGCGTGGCCGGTCTGGAGGTGCCCGAGCGGTGGGGCGGTCTGCTGGATCTTCCCGAGGCGTGGGATGCGCGGGCGGCGGATCGCCTGGTGGATGTGGTGAGCGGCCGTACGGGCGAGAGCGAGGTCGCCGTGCGCGGCTCCGGGGTGTTCGCACGCCGTATCGTCCGGGCGTCGGCCGGCGGACACAACGTCGAGGGCTGGGAGCCGTCGGGGACGGTGCTGGTGACCGGTGGTACGGGTGCGTTGGGTGCCCATGTGGCGCGGTGGTTGGCGCGGTCGGGTGCGGAGCATCTGCTGTTGGTGTCGCGTCGTGGTCCTGAGGCCGCGGGCGTGGATGAGCTGTGTGCCGAGCTGCGTGAGATGGGTGCTCGGGTGACGGTTGCGGCGTGTGATGTGGGCGACCGGGAGGCGCTGGCCGGGGTGTTGGCCGGGGTGCCGGAGGAGTTCCCGCTAACGGCTGTCGTACATACGGCGGGTGTGCTGGATGACGGTGTGCTGGACGGGCTGTCGGTGGACCGGTTCGAGGGCGTGTTGCGGGCGAAGTCCGAGGCGGCGTGGCATCTGCACGAGCTGACGCGGGAGGTGGACCTTTCGGCGTTTGTGCTGTTCTCCTCGTTCTCGGGGACGGTGGGTGCCGCAGGTCAGGCCAACTATGCGGCGGCGAACGCGACTTTGGACGCGTTGGCGGAGTGGCGGCGCGGTGCGGGGCTCCCGGCCACCTCGGTGGCCTGGGGTCCCTGGGCCGACAACGGCATGGCCGTCAGCAGCGCCGAGGTCAGCCGCACCATCCGGCGCAATGGCATGACCGCGATGGATCCACGGCTGGCCCTGACGGTACTTGAGCGCGCCGTCACCCACCCGGACGCCGCTCTCGCCGTCGTCGACGCCGACTGGGAGCGTTTCGCCGACACCTTCGAGGCCCGGCGGCTGTCCCGGCTGCTCAGCGGAGTCCCGGAAGTCCGGAAGCTGACCGCGACCGCCCGACCCGGCGACACCGACCCGGCGCACACCGAGGAGTCCTCGGCACTCGTCCGCCGGCTGGAGACCCTGTCCGAGGCCGAACGGCAGCGCACCCTGCTGGAGCTCGTGCGTGCCCATGTGGCCGCCGTACTCGGCCACAGCGGTGTGGACGCCATCGGTCCCGGCCGCGCCTTCATGGAGATCGGCTTCGACTCCCTGACCGCGGTGGGCCTGCGCAACCGGCTCAGCGAGGCCACGGGCGTTCAGCTTCCGGCCACCCTGGTCTTCGACTACCCCACATCGACCGCGCTGGCCGGATATCTGCTCACCGAACTGCTCGGCAGCCACGGTCAGACGGATGGCGCGACCGCGGACGTGGCCACGACCGCGTCCGGCGCGGCGGATGAGCCGATCGCGATCGTCTCGATGAGCTGCCGTTTCCCCGGCGACGTACGCTCCGCCGACGACCTGTGGCGGCTGCTGGCCGCCGGAGAGGACGCCGTCTCGGCCTTCCCCACGGACCGTGGCTGGGACCTCGAGGGGCTGTACGACACGGACCCCGACGCGATCGGGAAGAGCTATGTACGCGAGGGTGCGTTCCTTTCGGAGGTGAGCGGCTTCGACGCGTCCTTCTTCGGCATCTCGCCACGCGAAGCACTGGCGATGGACCCCCAGCAGCGGCTGCTGCTGGAAACATCGTGGGAGCTGTGGGAACGGGCCGGAATCGACCCGGAGGCGGTGCGCGGCAGCCGCACCGGCGTGTTCATGGGCACCAACGGGCAGGAGTACGTGTCCCTGGCCGACCGGGCCCCGGAGACCACCGAAGGCTATGTGGCCACCGGCAACGCGGCCAGCGTCGTCTCCGGCCGCATCTCGTACACCTTCGGCTTCGAGGGACCTGCGGTGACGGTGGACACCGCCTGTTCGTCGTCCCTGGTGGCGCTGCACCTCGCGGCACAGGCGCTGCGACAGGGCGAGTGCTCCCTCGCGCTGGCCGGTGGCGTCTCGGTGATGGTGTCACCGCGTGGCTTCGTGGAGTTCAGCCGTCAGCGGGGTCTGGCGGCTGACGGCCGGTGCAAGCCGTTCGCGGCGGCCGCCGACGGCACCGCCTGGGGTGAGGGCGTGGGCATGCTGCTGCTGGAGCGGCTGTCGGACGCGCGGCGCAACGGCCACCAGGTGCTGGCGGTGGTACGTGGCTCCGCCGTCAACCAGGACGGTGCCAGCAACGGCCTCACCGCGCCCAACGGCCCGTCCCAGCAGCGGGTGATCCGCCAGGCACTGGCCAACGCCGGGCTCCCGGCCGGGCAGGTCGACGTCGTGGAAGCCCACGGTACGGGTACGACGCTGGGCGATCCGATCGAGGCGCAGGCGCTGCTGGCCACGTACGGTCGGGAGCACACCGATGAACAGCCCCTGTGGCTGGGCTCGATCAAGTCCAACATCGGGCATACGCAGGCGGCCGCCGGTGTGGCGGGTCTGATCAAGATGGTGCTGGCCATGCGGCACGGCCTGCTGCCCGGTATGCCGAACGTGGACGAGCCCTCCCCGTACGTGGACTGGTCGCCCGGCACCGTCCAGCTGCTGACCGACGCCACGCCGTGGCCCGAGACCGGTCGGCCACGGCGGGCGGGCGTGTCCTCCTTCGGCGTCAGCGGCACCAACGCGCACGTCATCCTCGAGCAGCCTTCGCCGCAGCCGGTGGCCGAACGAACCGCCGTGGACGAGCCCGCAGGCGGCCTGGGGCGGCTGCCCATCACTCCCTGGCTGGTCTCGGGCAAGTCCGAGGCCGCGCTGCGCACCCAGGCGGACCGGCTGCTGGCCCATGTGCGCGAGCGGGCGGAGCTATCGGCAGATGACATCGGTCTGTCGTTGGCGATCACGCGCAGTGCGTTCGAGCACCGTGCGGTGATCCTGGCCGGGGACCGGGACGGTCTGGTCGATGGTGTGGCGGCACTCGCGGAGAGCCGGGACGCCTCGGGGCTGATCCCGGGTGTGGCCGGTGCTGACGGTCGTGCGGTGTTGGTCTTCCCTGGTCAGGGGTCGCAGTGGGTGGGGATGGCGGCGGGGTTGCTGGAGTCGTCTCCGGTGTTCGCGGAGCGGATCGCGGAGTGTGCGGCGGCGTTGGCGCCGTTCGTGGATTGGTCGCTTGGGGATGTGTTGCGGGGTGGTGAGGGTGCTGCGGAGGCGTTGGAGCGGGTGGATGTGGTGCAGCCTGCTCTGTTCGCGGTGATGGTGTCGTTGGCGGAGTTGTGGCGTTCGTACGGGGTGGAGCCTGCGGCGGTCATCGGTCATTCGCAGGGTGAGATCGCGGCGGCGTGTGTGGCGGGTGCGTTGTCGTTGGAGGACGCGGCGCGGGTGGTGGCGTTGCGGAGCAAGTCGCTGCGGGCGTTGTCGGGGCTGGGCGGGATGGTGTCGGTGTCGTTGCCGGTGGAGGAGGTGCGGGAGCGGCTGGGCCGGTGGGGTGAGCGGTTGTCGGTGGCGGCGGTGAACGGGCCCTCTGCGGTCGTGGTCTCCGGTGACGCGGACACGTTGGACGAGTTGCTGGCGGCGTGCGAGGCGGACGAGGTCCGGGCGCGTCGTATCCCCGTGGACTACGCCTCGCACTGCGCCCATGTCGAGGCCATCGAGGACGAGTTGCTGCGAGAGCTCGCGGGGATCAGCCCTCGGTCGGGGTCGATTCCCTTCTATTCGACGGTGACCGGCGGACTGCTCGATACGGCCGATCTGGAGGCCGCGTACTGGTACCGGAATCTGCGTCAGACGGTCCGTTTCGACGAGACCGTGCGTGCCCTGTTGGCCGACGGTTTCGATACGTTCATCGAGGCCAGCGCCCATCCGGTGCTCACGATGGGCGTGGAGCAGACCGCCGAGGACCACGGCACCCGGGTCACCGCCGTCGGGTCCCTGCGTCGCGACGAAGGCGGTCTCGACCGGTTCGTCACTTCCCTGGCCGAGGCGTACGTGGGCGGCGCGTCCGTCGACTGGGCGGCGGTGTTCGCGGGCTCGGGCGCGCGGCGGGTCGATCTGCCGACGTACGCCTTCCAGCACCAGCGCTTCTGGGTCGAGCCCTCAGCCGTGGCGGGCGATGTGTCGTCGGCCGGGCTGGTCTCCGCCGACCATCCCCTGCTCGGCGCGGCGGTCTCGCTGCCCGAGTTCGGCGGGCAGCTGTTCACCGGTCGGCTCTCGCTCCGTACACACCCGTGGCCGGCCGACCACACCATTCACGGCACCGCACTGCTCCCCGGGTCTGCCCTGGTCGAGTTGGCGCTGCGAGCCGGTGACGCGGTCGGCTGCGGCCACCTGGAGGAGCTGACGCAGGAAACGCCCCTCGCCCTTCCCGAGAGGGGCGCCGTCCAGCTGCAATTGACGGTCGGAGGCCCCGACGACTCCGGACGCCGCACCGTGAACCTCTACTCGCGTTTCGAGGACGGACCCGCCGACCTCCCGTGGACCCACCATGCCACCGGTGTGCTGACCACGGAGAGGCCCACCGGGCCGGCGGAGACCGGGCTCGGCCAGTGGCCACCGGCGGACGCCCAGCCGATCGACCTCGCCGACCGGTATTCGAGCGCGGTCGCGCACAGCGGTATCGAGTACGGTCCGGCGTTCCGCGCCCTGCGCCATGCGTGGCGTCGCGGTGCGGAGATCTTCGCCGAGGTGGCGTTGGCGGAGAACATGCGCTCGGAGGCCGGTCGCTTCGGCCTGCATCCGGTGCTGCTCGACGCGGCCCTGCACGCCGTGGCCGATCTGACGGCCGACGGCGACGGCCGCGTCCGGCTCCCGTACCGGTGGACCGGGATGTCCCTGTACGCCACCGGCGCGACGACCCTGCGCGTACGGCTCTCCACGGAACGGCCGGACGGCGTGGCGATTCTGCTGGCCGACGAATCGGGCCACGCGGTGGCCGACGTGGCCGCGGTGGCGACCCGCACCTTTACATCGGAGCAGCTCACCGGGGGCCGGAGGCCCCATGAGTCGCTGTTCCGGGTGGAGTGGATGAGTGTCCCGGCAGGCTCCGCCGGTGTCGAGCCGGACCACGCCCACTGGTCGATCGTCGGCCCTGACGGCGCCGAACTGCGCACCGCGCTCGAAACGAGCGGTGGGCGGATCGACGAGTACGACGACATGAGCGCGCTGCTCCGGTCCGACGCATCGACCACGGCCGTGCCCGACCTCGTACTCCTGCCGTTCCTCACCGACTCGGCAACCGACTCCGCCGCAGTGGGAGACGACCTGGTGTCTGCGGCCCGCCAGGCGACGCATCGCGCCCTGGACGCGCTCCAGGTGTGGCTGGCCGAGGAGCGGTGCGCCGAGTCGCGACTGGTGGTGGTGACGCGGGGTGCGGTGGCGGCCGTAGCGGGTGAGGATGTGCCGGACGCGGCGGCTGCCGCGGTCTGGGGTCTGGTGCGCTCGGCGCAGGCCGAGCATCCGGACCGATTCGTCCTGGTGGATCTGGAGAACCTGGAGTGGGCCGCCGAGGCGATCGGCGCGGCGGTGGCCACCGGAGAGCCTCAGCTCGCCGTACGTGGCGGCTGTGTGTGCGCCCCCAGGCTGACCCGGGCTTTGGTACCCGTGGCGCCCCGACGAGACGTGGTGTGGGAGCCCGATGGTTCGGTGCTGATCACGGGCGCCAGTGGTGTGCTGGGCGGTTTGGTGGCGCGTCATGTGGTCGCCCGCCACGGGGTACGCAGCGTGGTGCTGGTGTCGCGTCGCGGCCGCGACGCGGCGGGTGCGGCGGAGCTGGAGGCCGAGCTCGCCGACATCGGCGCACGTGTGGTGTTCGAGGCGTGCGATGTCGCCGACCGGGAGGCGTTGGCCGGGGTGCTGGCGCGCATTCCGGCGGATCGTCCCTTGCGTGGTGTGGTGCATGCGGCCGGTGTGCTGGACGACGGTCTGGTCGAGTCCTTGACGCCGGAGCGCATCGACGCGGTGTTGCGGCCGAAGGTGGATGCCGCGGTGTATCTGGATGAGCTGACGCGGGATCTGGATCTGTCGGCGTTTGTGATGTTCTCGTCGGCCGCCGCGACTTTCGGTGCGGCGGGTCAGGGGAGCTACGCGGCGGCGAATATGTTCCTGGATGCGCTGGCGGCGCGCCGTCGGGCACGTGGGCTCGCCGGGGTGTCGTTGGCCTGGGGCTTCTGGGCCGAACGCAGCGATATGACCGGCCACTTGGGCGAGGTCGACATGGCCCGGATGGCACGGTTCGGGATGACCCCGCTGACCGCTGACGAGGGGCTCGCGCTCTTCGACGCGGCACACACGACCGATGACGCTCTGCTGGTGCCGACGCGTATGGACGTCGCGGTGCTCCGCGCACACGCCCGGCCCGGAACCACCCCCGCTCTGCTGCGCCACCTCATCGGCGCCCCGGCCCGACGGGTGATCGACGCTGCCGACGACCAGGGCGGCGCCACCGCCCTCGTGCGCCGTCTCATGGATCTGCCCCGGTCCGAGCGGGAGGACGTCCTGCTTGAGCTGGTGACCGATCACGCGGGAGCCGTGCTCGGCCATACGGAGTCGGACGCGATCGCTCCCGACCGTGCGTTCAGCGACATCGGCTTCGACTCGCTCACCGCGGTCGAGCTGCGCAACCGCCTCAACGCCGCCACCGGTCTTCGGCTTCCGGCCACGCTGGTCTTCGACTATCCGACACCGACCGCGGTCGCCCGCCACATCCTCGGCGAGGTGATGGGCTCCGCGCAGGCCGCGGACGAAACCCCGGCCCTCGACCGGACCCAGGCCACGCCGTCGGCGCGCAAGGCCACGACCGACGACGAGCCGATCGCCATCGTCGGAATGGGCTGCCGCTTCCCGGGCGGTGTGCGTACGCCCGAAGAGCTGTGGCAACTGCTCATCAGCGGCGGGGACGCGATCTCGGGGCTGCCCGACGATCGCGGCTGGGACCTGGAGGGTCTGTATCACCCGGATCCCGATCATCGGGGCACGGCGTATGCGCGTGAAGGTGGATTCCTGTACGACGCGGGTGATTTCGATCCGGAGTTCTTCGGGATTTCGCCGCGTGAGGCGCTGGCGATGGATCCGCAGCAGCGGTTGTTGCTGGAGACGTCGTGGGAGGCGCTGGAGCGGGCCGGTATCGACCCGGCGTCGGTGCGCGGCAGCCAGACCGGCGTGTTCTGCGGGCTGACCTACCACGACTACACCGATGCGGTGCGGCAGGCGGGCGAGGCCACCGAGGGCTACCTCATGACGGGCAACGCCGGAAGCGTCGCCTCGGGACGCATCTCCTACACCTTCGGCTTCGAGGGACCCGCGGTGACAGTGGACACCGCCTGCTCGTCGTCCCTGGTGGCGCTGCACTGGGCCGCCCAGGCGCTGCGGCAGGGCGAGTGCTCGCTGGCCCTCGCGGGCGGTGCCACGGTCATGGCCAGCCCGCTCGCGTTCGTCGAGTTCAGCCGTCAGCGCGGACTGGCCCCGGACGGGCGTTGTAAGCCCTTTGCGGGGGGCGCGGACGGCACGGGCTGGGCCGAGGGCGTCGGGATGCTGCTGCTGGAGCGGCTGTCGGACGCGCGGCGGAACGGGCACCAGGTGCTCGCGGTGGTGCGCGGCAGCGCCATCAACCAGGACGGTGCGTCGAACGGTTTGACGGCGCCGAACGGTCCCTCGCAACAGCGGGTGATTCGGGCTGCGTTGGAGAGCGCTCGGTTGTCGGCTGCTGAGGTGGACGCGGTCGAGGCGCACGGTACGGGCACGAAGCTGGGCGATCCGATTGAGGCGCAGGCGCTGCTGGCGACGTACGGGCAGGAGCGTGGCGCGGAGGAGCGGCCGCTGTGGCTGGGTGCGATCAAGTCGAACATCGGCCATGCGCAGGCGGCTGCCGGTGTGGCCGGTGTGATGAAGATGGTGCTGGCGATGCGGCATGGGGTACTGCCGAAGACGCTGCATGTCGATGAGCCTTCGCCGCATGTGGATTGGTCGGCGGGTGCGGTGGAGTTGTTGACGGATACGGTGGAGTGGCCGGAGACCGGCCGTCCCCGGCGTGCGGGGGTGTCGTCGTTCGGCATCAGTGGCACCAACGCGCACGTCATCCTTGAACACGCCCCCGAGGAGCAGCCCGTCGCCGCGCCGGTGACCGACGAGTCCGAGGAATCGGCTCTGGTGCCGTGGGTGGTGTCGGCGAAGTCCGAGGGTGCGCTGCGGGCCCAGGCGGAGCGGCTGCTGTCGCACGCGCGCAGTCGGGCCGGGGCGGAGACGTCGGTGGCCGATGTTGCGTTGTCGCTGGTCACGACGCGTAGTGCCTTTGAGCATCGAGCTGTGGTGCTGGCCGCTGATCGGGCTGGCCTTGTCGATGGCTTGGAGGCGCTGTCGGTTGGTGACCCGTCGCCGGGCCTGGTCCAGGGCTCGGTGGCGCCGGGGAAGTTGGCGGTGTTGTTCTCGGGTCAGGGCAGTCAGCGGGTCGGGATGGGCCAGGGGTTGTATGAGGCGTTTCCGGTGTTCGCGGAGGCGTTCGATGAGGTGTGTGGGCACTTTGAGGGCGCGCTGGAGCGTGCGCTCCGGGAGGTGATCAGCGGGGACGCGGCGGCGTTGGATGAGACCGCGTATACCCAGTGTGGGTTGTTTGCGGTGGAGGTGGCGCTGTTCCGTCTGGTGGAGTCGTGGGGTGTACGGCCGGACTTCGTGGCCGGGCATTCGATCGGTGAGTTGGTGGCGGCGCATGTGGCGGGTGTGGTGTCGCTTGCGGACGCGTGTGTGTTGGTGGCGGCTCGTGGGCGGTTGATGCAGGCGCTGCCCCCAGGCGGGGTGATGGTGTCGGTGCAGGCCGCCGAGAGCGACGTACTGCCACTGCTGGCCGGTTGTGAGGCTGAGGTGAGTGTGGCGGCGGTCAACGGTCCGTACTCGACCGTGATCTCTGGTGCGGAAGAGGCGGTGACGGAGGTCGCGGGGCAGTTTGAGGCTCAGGGCGTCAAGACCAAGCGGCTGCGCGTTTCCCACGCCTTCCACTCGCCCCTGATGGAGCCGATGCTGGCCGAGTTCCGCCAGGTGGCCGAGGGGTTGTCGTACGCGCCTCCGCGTATTCCCGTCGTGTCGAACGTGACGGGCCTGGTCGCGGATGCCGAGGCGCTGTGCTCCGCCGAGTACTGGGTGCGCCACGTCCGCGAGACCGTGCGCTTCGCGGACGGGGTGCGGAGCCTGGCCGACGCGGGAGCCACCACCTACCTGGAGCTCGGGCCGGACGAGGTCCTGTCCACGATGGGCGAGCAGTGCCTGCCGGAGGAGACAGCAGATGTCGCCGTCTTCCTACCGGCCGCGCGCTCCGGTCGTGACGAGGTCGAGACCGCACTGACGCTCGCCGCCGGAGCCCATGTCCGAGGTGTGCCGGTGGACTGGACGGCCGTGCTCGCGGCCATCGCCGGTCGACCGGCGCGGCAGGTGGAACTGCCGACGTACGCCTTCCAGCGCACGCGCTACTGGGTTGCGACAGGGGCGGCGCCGGGAGCCCAGCACGGCACGGCAGACGCTCACCGCGAGTCCGCCGACACCGACTTCTGGGACGCGGTGGAACGCCAGGACCTGTCGGCGCTCGTGGACACGCTGGCCGTCGAGAGCGAGGCCGTCACGGGTGAGTCGCTCGCGGCGGTGCTGCCGGTGCTGTCGTCGTGGCGTCGTCGTAGCCGTGAGCGGTCGCAGGTCGACGCGTGGCGCTACCGGATCACCTGGTCGCCGGCCTCGGAGGTGACGGCCGCGTCGCTGACGGGATCGTGGCTGGTGGCGGTGGACGCCGGGCGGGCCGACGACGCATGGGTCGCGGACTGCGTGGCGGCCTTGGCCGCGCGGGGCGCGCTGCCCGTGGTCGTCGAGCTCGAGGACGCCGACGCCGACCGTGAGGCGGTGGCCGCGCGGCTGCGCGACGCCCTGGGCGGCACGGACCGGGCCGCCGATGTCACGGGGGTGCTGTCGCTGCTGGCACTGGCAGAAGGGCGGCACAGCCGGTACGCGGCGGTGCCATCGGGCCTGGCGCTGACCTTGTCCCTGCTTCAGGGGATCGGGGACGCGGGTGTGGGTGGCCGTGTGTGGTGTGTGACGCGCGGTGCGATGGCGACGGGCGGTTCGGAGAGCCCGTTGAGCCTGGAGCAGGCGGCGGTGTGGGGGCTGGGCCGGGTCGCCGGGCTGGAGGCCCCGGAGCGCTGGGGCGGCCTGGTCGACCTGCCGCAGACGCCGGACGGCCGGGCCCTGGAGCGGCTGACCGCCGTCATCAGCGGTGCCACCGGTGAGGACGAGGTGGCGGTGCGGGCGTCGGGTGTGTTCGCTCGTCGTGTGGTCCGTGCGGCGGTGGGTGCCGAGGGCGAGGAGGCGTGGCAGCCGTCGGGGACGGTGCTGGTGACCGGTGGTACGGGTGCGTTGGGTGCCCATGTGGCGCGGTGGTTGGCGCGGGCCGGTGCGGAGCATCTGCTGCTGGTCTCGCGGCGCGGTCCGGCGGCCGAGGGCGTGGACAAGTTGCGGGCGCAGCTGGCCGAGTTGGGTGCTCGGGTGACGGTCGCGGCGTGTGATGTGGGCGACCGGGAGGCGCTGGCCGGGGTGTTGGCCGGGGTGCCGGAGAAGTTCCCGCTGACGGCTGTCGTACATACGGCGGGTGTGCTGGATGACGGTGTGCTGGACGGGCTGTCGGTGGACCGGTTCGAAGGCGTGCTGCGGGCGAAGTCCGAGGCGGCGTGGCATCTGCACGAGCTGACGCGCGAGCGGGACCTTTCGGCGTTCGTGCTGTTCTCCTCGTTCTCCGCGACGGTGGGCGGTGCCGGACAGGGCAACTACGCCGCGGCGAACGCCTTCCTGGACGCGCTCGCCGAACACCGCCGTGCCGAGGGCCTGCCCGCCACATCCGTGGCCTGGGGGCCGTGGGCCGACGGTGGCATGGCCAGCCAGGACACGGCGATCAGCGGCCGCATGGAGCGGTTCGGCCTGCCTGCGATGGAACCCGAACTGGCCGTCACCGCGATGGCGCGGGCCGTCAATCAGTCCGACACCTGCCCGGTCATCACCGACATCGACTGGCCGCGGTTCACCGCCGGCGTCGACGGCACCCGGCTCGGCCTCCTCTTCGGCGACATCGCCGAGGTCAGGACGGCACGGCAGGCCACCGACGCCATCCTGGACGGGCAGGCCGCCGGCACCCACCGGCCGACGCTCGCCACGACACTCGCGGAGCTCCCGGTGGCGGAACGCGAACCCGCCCTGCTCGACCTGGTGCGTACGCATACGGCGGCTGTCCTCGGATACGCCACGCACAAGGGCATCGACGGCGGGCGTGGCTTCTTCGACATGGGGCTTGATTCGCTGACCGCCGTGGAACTGCGCAACCGGCTCAACGCGTCCACCGGGCTGCGGCTGCGGCCGACCGCGCTGTTCGACTACGGATCGCCGTCGGCGCTGGCCCGCCACCTCAAGGGGGAGCTGGTCGAGGACGAGGCCGCCCCGGAGAAGTCCCTCCCCGCCGAGATCGACCGATTCGAATCCGTCCTCACAGCTATGCCGCAGGACGACATCACCCGGACGAAGGCCATCGTCCGGCTCCAGTCGATGCTGGCCAAGCTGAGCGAACCCGTCGGCGGGGGCGGGCGCGCCGTAGGGGACGACAACGCCGACGACGACCTGGAAAGCGCATCGGTGGACGAGCTCTTCGACGTCATCGACCGAGAACTCGGAGACGCCTGACATGAACGAGAACCACCTGGTTTCTTCGAGGGGGCAGGGCCAAGTGTCAAACGAAGAGAAGCTCGTCGAGTACCTCAAGCGCGTCATGGCCGATCTGCGCCAGACGCAGCGGCGTCTCCGCGATGTCGAGGAGAAGTCCCGGGAGCCGATCGCGATCGTTGCGATGAGCTGCCGCTTCCCCGGCGGTGTGCGGTCTCCGGAGGAGCTGTGGGGGTTGCTCGCCCGGGGCGAGGACGCCGTGAGCGCGTTCCCGGAGGACCGCGGCTGGGACCTGGCGGAGCTGTACGACCCGGACCCCGACCGCTCCGGCACCTCGTACGTCAAGGAGGGCGCGTTCCTCGCCGACGCGGGCGCCTTCGATCCCACCTTCTTCGGGATCTCGCCGCGTGAGGCGCTGGCGATGGATCCTCAGCAGCGGCTGCTGCTGGAGACGTCGTGGGAGGCCATGGAGCGGGCCGGGGTCACTCCGGCGTCGTTGCGCGGCAGCAAGGCCGGTGTCTTCGTGGGCACCAACGGTCAGGACTACACCGTCGCGCTGCGGCAGGCCCCGAAGGGTGTCGAGGGCTTCCTGGCCACCAGCGGCGCGGCCAGTGTGATGTCGGGGCGGCTCTCCTACACCTTCGGCTTCGAAGGGCCCGCGGTGACAGTGGACACCGCCTGCTCATCGTCGCTGGTGGCACTGCATCTCGCGGTGCAGTCCCTGCGGCAGGGGGAGTGCCCGCTCGCCCTCGCCGGAGGCGTGACCGTGATGTCCACGCCCGGCCTCTTCGTGGAGTTCAGCCGTCAGCGGGGTCTGGCGGCTGACGGTCGGTGCAAGGCGTTCGCGGCGGCCGCGGATGGCACGGGCTGGGGCGAGGGTGTGGGCATGCTGCTGCTGGAGCGGCTGTCGGACGCGCGCCGCAATGGTCACCCGGTGCTGGCGGTGGTGCGCGGCTCCGCCGTCAACCAGGACGGCAGCAGCAGCGGCCTGACCGTGCCCAATGGCATTTCACAGCAACGCGTCATCCTTCAGGCCCTGGCCGATGCGCGGCTTTCGGCGGCCGAGGTGGACGCGGTCGAGGCCCATGGCACGGGTACGACGCTGGGCGACCCCATCGAGGCCCAGGCGCTGCTGGCCACCTACGGGCAGGACCGCGCGGACGGTCGGCCACTGCTGCTGGGGTCGGTGAAGTCCAACCTCGGCCACACGCAGGCGGCGGCGGGTGTGGCCGGTGTGATGAAGATGGTCCTGGCCATGCAGCACGGTGCGCTGCCGAAGACACTGCACGTCGATGAGCCGACGCCGCATGTGGACTGGTCGGCCGGCGCGGTCGAGCTGCTGGCCGAGCAGATGGCATGGCCGGAGAGTGGCGAGCCGCGCCGGGCCGGTGTGTCGGCCTTCGGCGTCAGCGGCACCAACGCCCATGTGGTGCTGGAGCAGGCGCCTGTCGGCGGTGAGGACGACGCGGCGGACGAGGGGGTGAGCGGGGACGACTCGGCGGTGGTGCCGTGGGTGCTGACGGCCCGCTCAGAGGCGGGGTTGCGGGCGCAGGCGGGTCGGTTGGCGTCGTATGTGGGGGAGCGGGCGGAGCTGTCGGCCGGGGATGTCGGATGGTCGCTGGCGACGACGCGTACGGTCTTCGAACATCGTGCGGTGGTGCTGGCCGGGGACCGGCGCGGTTTGGTCGGTGGGGTGGCGGCGCTGGCGGAGGGCCAGGACGTCTCCGGGCTGGTTCGGGGTGTGGCC
>NZ_JAAAYH010000440.1:0-7277 GCF_018035285.1 Streptomyces sp. MK37H
GGGGTCAGCTTGCCCCAGCCTCGTCATCTTGACCGTGCTTGACCGGGAGTCCTCGCGCCCCGGGTGTGGCGCCGGGCCGTATGTCTCGTGGCGCCGGGCCGTGGGGCGGCTGCGGCCCGGCTCAGCGGTCCGGTTCAGTGGTCCGGCTCCGTGGTCCGGCTCCGTGACGCGGCGGTCCGCGTGTCGCGGCGGTCCGCGTGACGCAAAAGCGCCGGTAGGGGCGATCTTGTGCGGCCCCAAATCCCGCTTATGGTTTCGGTCCCCGGCTCCGTATGATGCGAGGCGTGTTCGATTCCCGGCACATCAAGACGTTCCACGAGGTGGTCCGCTCCGGCTCCTACTCCGGGGCCGCCCGTGCCCTCGGCTACACCCAGCCGGCCATCACCCAGCAGATGAAGGCGCTCGAACGGGCCGTAGGCAGTCCGCTGTTCATCCGGGTCGGCCGGGGCATGCGGCTCACCGAGGCGGGGGAGACCCTCGCCCGCCACGCCGACACCATTCTGACCAGCATCTCCACCGCCCAGCAGCAGATGAGCGCCATCACCCGGCTGCGCTCGGGCCGGGTGCGGGTCTGCGCGTTCCCCAGCGCCAACGCGACCCTCATCCCCGAGACCATGGCCCGGCTCGCCGCCGCCCATCCGGGGGTGCGGGTGGAACTGCTGGAGGGCGAACCGCCGGATTCGCTGGGGCGGGTGGTGCGCGGGGAGTGCGACATCACCCTCGCCTTCACCTATCCCGGGCTGCGCGAGGAGACCCCCGCCGAGCTGGTGGAGATCCCGCTGCTGGAGGACCAGCTGACGGTGCTGCTGCCGACCGGCCATCCGCTGGCCCGGCGGCGGGCGGTCAAGCTGGCCGAGCTGAGCGAGGAGCGCTGGATCGCCGGATGTCTGCGGTGCCGCGCCAACTTCCTGCACGAATGCGCCGAGCAGGGCTTCGCCCCGGACATCGCCTTCACCACCGACGACAATCTGGTGGTGCAGAGCATGGTCGCGGCCGGGCTCGGCGTGGCGATGATGCCGGGTCTGGTGCTGTCGTTCCTGTGCCACCAGAAGGTCACCGGGCGCGCCCTGGACCCCGCCTCGCGCCGCCATGTCTCGGCGTACGTCCTCCGCGAGCACCTGGGGATACCGGCCACCGCGCGGGTGCTGGAGGAGCTGAAGACGGTGGCCGGGAACCGGGTCGGATGTTGACCCCTTACCCATAAGCGGAGCTTGGGGACGGCTCAACAACCTGTCGTTGGACGTGATGGTGCGGGCGGCAGGACGCTGCCGCCATGACCACCCCGACCGCGTATCCGTCCTCCCGTCTTCTCACGGCACGCCTCGGCGCGTTCGTCGGCGACGTCCGCGAGGCCGTCGGCCGGGGCCTGGCGCCCGATGTGACCGCCTATCTGGTGGGTGAGCGGCTCGCGCCCCACCTCGGCGCGGACGATCTGCTCACCCCCGAGCAGCGCGAGGGCGACCCCGACCGCTACCGCCAGCACATCCTGCACGCCGAGCCCGACGGCAGCTTCTCGATCGTCGCGCTGGTGTGGCTGCCCGGCCAGCGCACGGCGATCCATGACCATGTGTCCTGGTGTGTGACCGGCGTCCACGAGGGCGAGGAGCACGAGCGGCGCTACCGCCTCGTCCCGGACGGCCCGGGCTCGCGGCTGATCGCGGTGGAGGACGTGGTCAACCCGCGCGGCGCGGTGTGCGGATTCGCGCCGCCCGGAGATATCCACAGGGTGTGGAACGCCTGCGGGACGAAGGCGATCTCGATCCATGTCTACGGGGCGGACATCGCCCGCCTGGGCAGCAGCGTGCGGCGGGTCTACGACCTCCCGACGGCGGACGACCACCTTCCGACGGCGGACGACCACCTCCCGACGGCGGACGACCAGTGACGCTGACCGCCGCGCCCGGCCGGGCGCGGCAGGCCGCCGGATGGCGGCCGCCCGCCCCTGCGTACGGGCTCGGGCTGGCCGTGGCCGGAGTCGCGACCGCCTGGGGCGTCCACCGGCTGCTCCCCGCCGTCCCCCTGCTGACCGCCGCCGTGGTGCTGGGCATCACCGCCGCGCATCTGCCGGGGGCGCGCGGCCTGGTCCGGGGCGTCTGCCGGGCCGGACTCTCGCTCGCCGGGAAGCGGCTGATGCGCCTGGGCATCGTGCTGCTCGGCCTCAAGCTCAGCCTGGACGATGTGCTGGGCCTGGGCTGGGCCACGGTGGCAATGGTCCTGGGCGTGGTCGCGGCCACCTTCTGCGGCACGTGGTGGCTCGGCCGCCGGATGGGGCTGCGCGGTGACCAGCCGCTGCTGATCGCGACCGGCTACTCGATCTGCGGGGCGTCGGCGATCGGCGCGGTGAGCGAGGTGTCGGACAGCGATGAGCGGGATGTGGCCACCTCCGTGGCGCTGGTGACGCTGTGCGGCACGCTCGCCATCGCCGTCCTGCCGCTGCTCCAGCACCCCTTGGGGCTCGGCGACGAGGCGTTCGGCCGGTGGGTGGGGGCCAGCGTGCACGACGTGGGCCAGGTGGTGGCGACCGCGCAGACCGCGGGGCCGTCGGCGCTGGGCGACGCGGTGCTGGTCAAGCTGGTGCGGGTGGCCCTGCTCGCCCCGCTGGTCGCGGTGCTCGCGACGTCCGTACGGGCGCGGGGGCGCGCCAAGAAGGCGGAGGGCCAGGCGGCACAGGACGAGGGGGCGGAGCGGCGGCGGCCGCCGCTGGTGCCGCTCTTCGTCCTCGGCTTTCTCGCCATGACGGCCCTGCGCAGCACGGACGTCCTGTCCACCACCGTGCTGGACACCGCCGCCACGGCGCAGGAACTCCTCCTCGCCGCCGCCCTCTTCGGCCTGGGCAGCGCCGTCCACCTGCCCTCCCTCACCCGCACCGGCGCCCGGGTCGCCGCGCTGGGACTGTGCGCGTGGGTGGTGATCGCGGGCGCGTCGTACGGGGGCGTCCTGCTCACCACGTAGGGCCCGGGGCTTCACCACGTAGGGCCCGCGGCCCTAGGCCCAGCGGCCGAGCGTGGCTCCGTCCCGCGACAGGTGTGACGTGCCCGAACGCCACTTACCCTGACGCCATGACCCCTCGCGACCCCCTCGATGCCGGTGCCGCCGACGCCGCCGTCACGGACAGCGCCCCGCCACCCCAGGCGGCCGCCGCCTCCGCCGTCCACCCCGAGCCGGCAGCCGGTGACCTCGGTCCGGCGGAAGCCGGTGACCTGGACCTGGCGGGCGACGGTGACACCGTCGGCACCGTACTGGGGAGGCGCTACCGCGCCCTCACCCTCGGCATCGTCACCGTCGTCTCCCTCATCGCCTTCGAGGCGAGCGCGGTCAACACCGCGATGCCGGTCGCGGCCCGCGCGCTGGACGGGGTCGAGCTCTACGCGTACGCCTTCTCCGCCTACTTCACCGCGAGCCTGTTCGCGATGGCCCTGTCGGGGGAGTGGTGCGACCGCAAGGGGCCGCTGGCACCGCTGTTCACCGGGATCGCGGCGTTCGCCGCCGGGCTGCTGGTGGCCG
Source organism: Streptomyces sp. MK37H (assembly GCF_018035285.1). NCBI lineage: Bacteria > Bacillati > Actinomycetota > Actinomycetes > Kitasatosporales > Streptomycetaceae > Streptomyces > Streptomyces sp. MK37H. The sequence goes on from NZ_JAAAYH010000440.1 coordinate 3,505, forward strand.
GTTCGGCACAGCGGATGTGGATGTTCGTGGGCGGCCGGGCGGTGCAGGGCATAGGCGGCGGGCTGGTGATCGTCGCGCTGTACGTGGTGGTCGGCCGCGCCTATCCGCAGCGGCTCCAGCCCGCCGTGCTGGCGTCCTTCTCCGCCGCCTGGGTGCTGCCGGTCATCGTCGGCCCGCTCGCCGCCGGGACCGTCACCGAACACGCGGGCTGGCGCTGGGTGTTCCTCGCCATCCCGGTGCTGGTGCTGCCGCCGCTCGCGGTGATGCTCCCCGCGCTGCGCGCCCTGCCCCCGAGCGAGCTCTCCGCGGGCATGAACCGCCGCCGCATCCTGCTCGCGCTCGCCGTCGCGGTCGGCGCCGGACTGCTCCAGTACGCGGGCCAGGACCTCAGCTGGCTCTCCCTCGTCCCGGCCGCCGCCGGGCTCGCCCTGCTCGTCCCGTGCGTACTGCGGCTGCTGCCCAGAGGTACCTTCCGCGCCGCCCGCGGCCTGCCGTCGGTGATCCTGCTGCGCGGGGTGGCGGCGGGGTCCTTCCTGGGCGCGGAGAGCTTCGTCCCGCTGATGCTGGTGACCCAGCGCGGCCTGTCCGCGACCGCCGCCGGGCTCTGCCTCACCGGCGGCGGCCTCACCTGGGCCCTGGGCTCCTACACCCAGAGCCGCCCCCGCCTGGAGCCGCACCGCGAACGGCTGATGGGCCTCGGCATGCTCCTCATGGCCGTCTCCATCGCCATGGTGCTCCTGGCCCTCACCGACTCCGTCCCGGCCTGGATCGTGGCCGTGGCCTGGGTGATCGGGGGCTACGGAATGGGGCTGGCCATCTCCAGCGGGAGCGTGCTGCTGCTGAAGCTCTCCCGCCCGGAGGACGCGGGCAGCAACTCCGCCTCCCTCCAGGTCTCCGACGCGCTCGGCAACATCACGCTGGTCGGCCTCAGCGGTGTCCTCTTCGTCACCTTCGGCGGTGGCGAGATCGCCCCCACCGGCTCCACGGCCACCCACCAGCCGGCCGCCTTCGGGGCGGTCTATGTGGCGATGACGGCGGTGGCGCTGGTGGGGGCGTGGGTGACGACGCGGTTGCGGCCCGTCACCGAGTAGTACCATTCTGACCCCAAGAGTGGTACCGTTTTGGTATGGCTATGAATCTCCGACTGCGCGACGACCAGCAAGAGGCGCTCAAGCAGCGGGCCGAGGAGGAGGGCCGCAGTATGCACGCCATAGTGCTTCAGGCGATCGATCGGTATCTCGAGCAGGAGGCGGACCGGGAGTCGGTTCAGCGCCTGGGGGCGAAGTACGCGGCACGCCACGCGGACCTTCTGCGGAGGCTGGGGGAGTAAGTGAAGTACCTGACGGTCCAGGAAGTGCTGGACCTGGCGGAAATCGCCTGTGGGGGGCAGCAGATCGCGGTGCGCGATCTGGGGTTGCTGAGCTCGGCTGTGCATCGCCCGCAGTCGCAGATGTTCGGCATAGAGGCGTACACCGACCTCTTCGAGAAGGGTGCCGCGCTGCTCCAGTCGCTCGCCATCAACCACCCGCTGGTGGACGGCAACAAACGGATGGCGTGGATGTGCACGGTGGTCTTCCTCGACCTCAACGGCACCGAGATGCTCGACGTCGACCAGGACGAGGCGTACAAGCTGGTGGTCGGCGTGGCCTCGGGTGCGCTCGAGGATGTCGGGGATATCGCGTCGAGATTGCGCAGGCTGCACGAGGCGATGTGAGTCTGATCCCACCCTCGGGTGGGATCAGCCCGTACCCCGGAGCGTGAACGACGGCACCGGTAGGCTGACGCGGTTCCCGATCGACCCCGCCGAGCCAGCCCGACGGAGACCGTGAGTACTACTGCCGCCTCCACCAGCCATCACCTCTCGCCCGCCTTTCCCGGCCGGGCGCCTTGGGGTACCGCGAGCAAGCTGCGCGCCTGGCAGCAGGGCGCGTTGGACAAGTACATCCAGGAGCAGCCGCGGGACTTCCTCGCGGTGGCGACCCCCGGGGCCGGGAAGACCACCTTCGCCCTGACCCTCGCCTCCTGGCTGCTGCACCACCACGTCGTCCAGCAGGTGACGGTCGTCGCGCCGACCGAGCACCTGAAGAAGCAGTGGGCGGAGGCCGCCGCGCGGATCGGCATCAAGCTGGACCCGGAGTACAGCGCGGGTCCGCTGAGCCGGGAGTACCACGGCATCGCCGTGACCTACGCGGGCGTCGGCGTCCGGCCCATGCTGCACCGCAACCGGATCGAGCAGCGCAAGACACTCGTCATCCTCGACGAGATCCACCACGCCGGCGACTCCCGCTCCTGGGGCGAGGCGTGTCTGGAGGCGTTCGAGCCCGCGACCCGGCGGCTCGCGCTCACCGGCACCCCGTTCCGGTCCGACACCAACCCCATCCCCTTCGTCACCTACGAAGAGGGCAACGACGGCATCCGGCGCTCCTCGGCCGACTACACCTACGGCTACGGCAACGCGCTGGGGGACGGCGTCGTGCGCCCCGTCATCTTCCTCTCCTACAGCGGCAACATGCGCTGGCGCACCAAGGCGGGCGACGAGATCGAGGCGCGGCTCGGCGAGCCGATGACCAAGGACGCCGTCTCCCAGGCGTGGCGCACCGCGCTCGATCCGCGCGGCGACTGGATGCCGAACGTGCTGCGCGCCGCCGACCAGCGGCTGTCCGAGGTCCGTAAGGGCATCCCGGACGCGGGGGGGCTCGTCATCGCCTCCGACCAGGACTCGGCCCGCGCCTACGCCAAGCTCCTCCGCGAGATCACCGGCAACAAGGCGACGCTGGTGCTCTCCGACGAGGCGGCGGCGTCCCAGCGGATCGAGGACTTCAGCCACTCCGACGACCGCTGGATGGTCGCGGTCCGCATGGTGTCCGAGGGCGTGGACGTGCCCCGGCTGGCGGTCGGGGTGTACGCGACCACCATCTCCACCCCGCTCTTCTTCGCCCAGGCCGTCGGCCGTTTCGTACGGTCGCGGCGGCGCGGCGAGACCGCGTCCGTCTTCCTCCCCACCATTCCGAACCTGCTCGGCTTCGCCAACGAGATGGAGGTCGAGCGCGACCACGTCCTGGACAAGCCGAAGAAGGACGGCGAGGAGGAGAACCCGTACGCGGAGGAGGAGAAGCTCCTCGAGGAGGCCGAGAAGCAGCAGGACGAGGACACCGGGGAGCAGGACCAACTGCCCTTCGAGGCACTGGAGTCGGACGCGGTCTTCGACCGGGTGCTGTACGACGGCGCCGAGTTCGGCATGCAGGCGCATCCGGGCAGCGAGGAGGAGCAGGACTACCTGGGCATCCCGGGGCTCCTCGAACCCGACCAGGTGCAGATGCTGCTCCAGAAGCGGCAGGCCAAGCAGATCGCGCACAGCCGCAAGAAGCCGGACGCGGAGGCGGATCTGCTGGAGCTTCCGGCGGAGCGGCGGCCGGTGGTCACCCACAAGGAGTTGCTGGAACTGCGCAAGGAGCTCAACTCGCTGGTCGGGGCGTATGTCCACCAGAGCGGAAAGCCGCATGGCGTGATCCACACCGAACTGCGCCGGGTGTGCGGCGGCCCGCCGAGCGCGGAGGCGACGGCGGGGCAGATCCGCGAGCGGATCAAGAAGGTCCGGGAGTGGGCGACGCGCATGCGCTGACGCGCGGATCTTTCCCCTCCCCGCGGCATCGGACACGCGGCTCCGCCGCCTGGCAGGGGGCTTCGCCCCCTGGGCCCCGGGGGGCTGGGGCGAAGCCCGGACACCTCCTGGCGCGCCGGGACGGCGGGGCCCGGCGGCTGGGGCGACGACG
>NZ_JAAAYH010000441.1:0-7245 GCF_018035285.1 Streptomyces sp. MK37H
GCCGCGCCGCACCTCCCTGCCGCTGCGCACCGCCGCGATACCCGCCGCCATGGCGCTCACCACCGCGCTGGCCTTCCTGCCCACCACCGCCACCGCGCTCGGCCGGGACGGCCACGCCGCCGCGGCCGCCACGGCCGACGGTCCGTCCCTGAGCTATGTCGTCAACACCCGCCCGGGGCAGGACCCGTCCCGGATCCGCAAGGCCATCGCCCAGGCCGGCGGCACGGTCGTCGTGTCCTACGACCGGATCGGCGTCATCGTCGTCCACTCCGCCAACCCGGACTTCGCCAAGACCGTCCGTAAGGTGCGCGGCGTCACCTCCGCCGGGAACACCCGCACCGCCCCGCTGCCCGCCCAGTCCACCGACGACATCGACACGCCGAAGCTGCTGAGCGAGAAGCAGCGGCAGGCGGTGGCGGCGAAGGCGAAGGCCGGGCAGGACCCGCTGGAGCCGCTGCAGTGGGATCTGCCGGCGATCAAGGCGGACAAGGCGCATGAGAAGAGCCTGGGCAGCCGTAAGGTCACCGTCGGGGTCATCGACACCGGTGTGGACGACACCCACCCCGATCTGGCACCGAACTTCGACCGTAAGGCGTCCGTCAACTGTGTGACGGGCAAGCCGGACACCGCCGACGGCGCCTGGCGGCCGAGCGCCGAGGAGTCCCCGCACGGCACGCATGTGGCGGGCGAGATCGCCGCCGCGAAGAACGGCATCGGCGTCACCGGTGTGGCCCCGGGCGTCAAGGTCTCCGGGATCAAGGTGTCCACGACGGCCGGGTTCTTCTACACCGAGGCGGTCGTCTGCGGCTTCGTCTGGGCCGCCGAGCACGGCGTGGACGTCACCAACAACAGCTATTACACCGACCCGTGGTACTTCAACTGCACCACCGACCCGGACCAGAAGGCCCTGGTCGAGGCGGTGCGCCGGGCCTCGTCGTACGCCGAGCGCCGGGGCGTGGTCAATGTGGCCGCGGCGGGCAACGAGAACTACGACCTGACCTCGGACACCATCACCGACCCCTCCAGCCCCAACGACACCACCCCTGGTGACCGGGAGGTGGACCCGAGCGTCTGCCTGGACATCCCGACCCAGCTGCCGGGCGTCGTCACGGTCGCCTCGACCGGCGCCAAGGGGCTCAAGTCCTCGTTCTCCAACTACGGCCTGGGAATCATCGACATCGCGGCTCCCGGCGGCGACAGCACCATCTACCAGAAGCCCGAGCCCCCGGCCACCAGCGGCCTGATCTACAACACGCTGCCGGGCGGGCAGTACGGCTACATGGCGGGCACGTCGATGGCCTCCCCGCATGTGGCCGGTGTCGCGGCGCTCATCAAGAGCACCCATCCGCACGCCTCCCCCTGGCAGGTGAAGGCGCTACTCAAGGCCGAGGCCGATGACCTCGCCTGCCCGACGCCGTACGACATCGACGGCGACGGCACGGTCGACGCGGTGTGCGAGGGCGGTAAGCGGTACAACGGCTTCTACGGCGCCGGGCTCGCGGACGCCCTGGACGCCGTCGAGAAGTGACCGGCTGACACAATGCACGGGCCGCCGGGGCGGAGCAGCCGCCCCGGCGGCCCGTACGTGTTCCCATGAAGCCGCGAGAGGACCCCGTTCCCGTGCATCACGACGACTCCTGGGGACCGCTGCCCCCGCGGCCGGCCTTCTCGCTGCTGATCCGCTTCGTGCTGACCGTGCTGCTGCTGCCGCTGTGGTGGGCGCTGATCGTGGTGATCTTCCTCGGCTTCATCGCCTTCGGGATCGTGGCCGAGATCCTTACGGTGATCCCCGGGTTCGAGAAGGGGTTCCTCGGCCTGATCGACAAGTTCGGGGACAGCGTGAAGGTGTGGCCCGCCTGGTGTGTGACGCTCCCGGAGCTGCGGCACGAGGGCGACGCGGCCTTCTACCGGGCTCGGGTCGACAAGCGCATCGCCTCCTGGACCGCCAAGGAACTGGCCGCCCAGAAGGCGAAGAAGGCCCCGCCGCCGGGCCCGCACGACATCCCTGTGCGCGAGTACCGCGGGGTGGGCGCGGGTTATGTGGTCGAGGCGGCGCGCGCCCGGGACTGGGAGCTGAGCCATGACCGCCACTCGGACCCGCTGCGCGTGGTCCGGCTCAGGCGGCTGCCGGTCACGGACTGACGAGGGTCACAGCCTTACGGGCGTCACGGGCTGACGAGTGTCACGGCCTTACCGGCGTCACGGGCTGATGAGTGTCACAGCCTTACGGACGTCACGGGCTTACGCGTCACGGCCTTACGGACGTCACGGGCTGACGAGCGCCCGTTCCGGCGCGGGGCGCGGGACCGCGTCGCGCGTCGCCCCCGCCGCCAGCAGCCACTGGGCGGCTATGTAGGTGGCCATGATCCAGAACTGGGGCACCGGCGGCCGTGGCCAGTCGGCGAGCCCGGCCGCGATCAGGGTGTCGGAGAGCATGAACAGCGCCCCGCCGAGCCCGGTCCACAGGCCCGCCCCGAGCGCGGCCAGCGCCATGACCGTCAGCAGCAGGCTGTAGCCCGCGACGGGAAGCCGCAGATGCGCCGCGAGGCCGGGCCACAGCAGCGCCACCGTGCCCAGCCACGCGGCCCCGTACCCGGCGGCCACCCAGGGCACCGTACGGCGCCGCCCGGCGCGGGCGAACAGCGCCAGATAGCAGAGGTGCCCGGCCGCGAAGCACCCCATTCCGGCCAGGAACGCGGTCTCGCCGCCGATCTGCAGCAGCACATCGCCCCCGCAGCCGCACAGCAGCGCGGCCGGTAGCGGCCACGGCCCGCCGCGCGCCAGGGCCCATACGGCGAGCACGGGCATCAGGGCGGGCTTGGTGAGGTGGACGACGGCGGTGGCGTCCACGAGCAGCGCGCCCAGGTGAACCGCGGTCAGCAGCGCGAAGAGGGCCTGAAGGACCGTCGTCGCGCGCCCGGCGGCGGCCGTCACCGCACGCTCTCGCCGACCGGCTCCGGCCGCCCGGACCCCGGACCGGCCTCCGGGGAACCGGCCTCCGGGAGACCCGCCTCCGGGACCGCCGCGGGCTGCCAGCCCGGCCCCCGGAAGACCCGGCCCGCCCGCTCGCGCCAGTCCCGCGCCGCCGCGATGTCGCGGGCGATGGCCGCGTACTCGTGCGTGGCCACGCGCAGCGGGTTGTAGGTGTCGATGTTCTTCGTCAGGCCGTAGACGGGCCGCTCGGTCTCGGGGACGAAGGACCCGAAGAGCCGGTCCCAGACGATGAGGATGCCCCCGAAGTTGCGGTCCAGATAGCCGCCTTGTGAGGCGTGGTGGACGCGGTGGTGCGAGGGGGTGTTGAAGACGAACTCGATGGGGCGCGGCAAGGTGCCGATCCGCTCGGTGTGGATCCAGAACTGGTAGACGAGGTTCACCGACGAGCAGAACGCCACCGCCGCCGGATGCACCCCGAGCGCGATCATCGGCACATAGAACGGCCAGACGGTCCAGGTGGTCCACGGCTGCCGCAGGGCGGTGGTGAAGTTGAACTTGCGGCTGGAGTGGTGCACCACATGGCACGCCCACAGGATGCGGATGACGTGGTGCCCGCGGTGCGACCAGTAGTAGAAGAAGTCCTGGGCGAGCAGCATCAGCGGCAGCGTCCACCACACCACCGGGACGCGCAGCGGGGTGAGTTCGTAGCCGGCGGCGTAGATCGCCACAATCGGGATCTTCCACAGCAGATCGAAGACCAGGCTGCCGAGCCCCATGCTGACGCTGGTCACGGCGTCCTTCGCCGCGTAGCCCTCGGCGTCGTCGTCGGGGTGGAAGCGGTAGCTCACCATCTCCACGACGGCGAGCAGGACAAAGGCCGGTATCGACCACATCACGGCATTGGGCAGGTGCGGCATGTCCGAAACATAGAACCGCCCGTAAGACCGCCGCTAGGGGTAGTTACCAACAAGTATGGTAGATGCGGCGTCAACAACAGGCCTCGCCTCGGGCCGCATGGCCGATTAAGCTCCCCGCCTGTGCGCAGAGCCAGAGAACGGTTCCGGATCGGCGGCATAGCCTTCGCCTGCCTGCTGTCGGCGCTCACCACGGGGTGCTCCTCCGGGGCGGGCGGCGATGACTCCCCCTCAGCCCTGATGGACGCGGTGGGGCACATCTCGACCGCGGGCGCGGCGGGGGCCCAGGTCTCCTATCTCGACGCCGCCCGGGTGCGCTCCCTGGAGAAGGGCGACTCCCAGCGGTTCCGCGCCGTCGGCCAGGCGGGCAGTCCGCTGATGACGGGTTACCGCTTCAACGCCCATGCCTATGGCCTCGATCCGGCCATGATCGACACCGATGTGACCAATGGATACGCCGGGCACTGGCAGGGCTCCTTCGACGCGGACCGCGTCACCGCCAAGCTCAAGGCGGGCGGCTTCGCCCGGCGCACCTGGCACGGCGAGACGGTCTGGACGAAGGACGGGATCACCCTCCAGGTCGCCAAGGACGAGATCTCCTTCGGCTACGCCGGTAAGGATCTGTCGGCGGTGCGCCCGGCCAAGGGCAAGTCCGTGGCGGACGACTCGGACTACCGGGCGCTGGGCGACTGTCTGGGCGATGTCTACCGCGTCGACTTCGGCGGGAAGAACCCCAAGGACCCGGTGCGCCTCTCGGCCACCGGACAGCTGGCGAAGTCCGCGAAGCAGACATCCGGGGTCATCTGCGCCCTCACCGGTGGCAAACGGACCGCAGAACGGGCCGCCGGCCGCCTGAAGTCCGTCATCCACCAGCGGGCCCCGCGCTTCGACGGCGCCAAGGTGACGGTTCTCACGGGGAATTCGCCCGGGGTGAAGGTGACGGTGCCCGACCGCCCCGGCGACAAGCGCGCCGGCCGCCTCCTCATCAGCGACATCGATCTGCAGCTGGCCCTGTCCAAGCTCTGACGCGCCGCGTACAGACTCTGACCCGCCGCCCGGGCCCGACGCCCCGTCAACCCCGGGGCGGCGGACGTCCCGACCGGCCCGCCGGTCAGGGTTGTCGGTGACGGCCCGTATCCTCATTGACCATGCTCGAAGACCCCACGGCAGCCGCCCCGCACCTCGCCCCGCCGTCCTCCTGGCCGGCCACCTATCCGCAGGGGTACGCGGTCGTCGACGTGGAGACCACCGGCCTCGCCCGCGACGACCGGATCGTCTCCGCGGCGGTCTATCAGCTCGACGCCCGGGGCGCGGTGCAGGACCACTGGTACACGCTGGTCAATCCGCAGCGCGATCCGGGCCCGGTGTGGATCCACGGCCTGACGGAGGAGACGCTGGCGGACGCCCCGCGCTTCCCCGAGATCGCCGCGGAGCTCTCCGAGCGCCTGGCCGACCGCGTCCTGGTCGCGCACAACGCCGCCTTCGACTGGTCGATGCTCGCCCGCGAGTACGCCCGCACCCGCGGCGCCGCGCCCGTGCGGCAACGGCTGTGCACCATCGCCCTCTCCAAGGAGCTGGGCCTGCCGCTGCCCAACCACAAGCTGGAGACCCTCGCCGCGCACTACGGAGTGGTCCAGCGGCGCGCCCACCACGCCCTGGACGACGCGCGGGTGCTCGCCGAGACCTTCCGGCCCAGCCTCCACCGGGCCGCGGAGACCGGGCTGCGGCTGCCGCTGCTGGCCTGCCAGCCGCTCACGGAGTGGTCCGACGGCCCGGCGATCGGCCGTCAGCGGTCGTACCGGCAGACCTGGCGCCCCAGCCGCAAGCGCCCCGCCTGCCCCTACCCCAACCCCGGGCGCTACGAGCCGGGCGGGCAGCTGGTCCAGGGCATGCGGGTGGCGTTCTCCGGGGACACCTCCGTGGACCGCGAGCTGCTGGAGGACCGGGCCGTCGAGGCCGGGCTGCACGTGGCCACCAGCGTCTCCCGGCTCACCAGCGTGCTGGTCACCAACGACCCGGAGTCGCCCACGTCCAAGACCACCAAGGCCCGCTCCTTCGGCACGCCCGTCATCGATGAGGCGGCCTTCATGCAGCTTCTGCAGGACGTCACCCCCGCGCCGCCGACAAACAGGTGAAGTCGGCGCGACGCGCCCGCCCACCGCTCGCCCGCCACCGCGCGGCCCCGCAGGCTGAGGCGTATGGCACGTTGTGAGGTCTGCGGAAACGACTACCGGATGACATTCGAAGTACACGCACAGGGCAATGTGCACGTCTTCGACTGTTTCCAGTGCGCCATCCACCGCATGGCGCCCATTTGCGAGCACTGCCGGGCCCAGATCATCGGGCAGGGCGTGGAGGCCGACGGCCACTTCTACTGCTGTGCGCACTGCGCGCGGGCGGAAGGGAAGGTGGGCATCGTCGACCATGTGTGAACCCGGCCACCTGCGTGGATTGTCCTGGGGCGCCCCCAGCGGCCGAGGGACAATCCACGCCGAGTAGGGTCAAGGATGTGTACCGCTTCCTGTTGACCCGGCAGTGGGTGATCCTCACACTCGTGGCCCTGGCCCTGATCCCGACGATGATCAGGCTGGGTTTCTGGCAGCTGCACCGCCATGAGCACCGGGTCGCGCAGAACCAGCTGATCGGGGACAACCTCGACGCCCCGGCCGTTGCCGTCGAGAAGTTCACCGCCCCCGGTCGTACGGTCCCCCGCGACGACACCTGGCGCACGGTGACCGCCACCGGCACCTATGACACCGCCCATGAGGTCGTCGTCCGCCAGCGCACCGGCTCCGACGAGCAGTCCATCGGCTACTTCGTCCTCACCCCGCTGCTGCTCCCGGACGACCGCGCGGTGCTGGTCAACCGGGGCTGGATCCCGGCGGGCACGGACCTCACCAAGTTCCCCAAGGTCCCCGCCGCCCCCTCCGGCAAGGTCACCGTCACCGGCCGGCTGAAGGCCGACGAGACAACCGGCAACAGCGGCATCAAGGACAAGCAGGGGCTGCCGCCCCGCCAGGTCTCGCTGATCAACAGCGAGCAGCAGGCGAAGGCGCTGTCCCGGCCCGTCCTCGGCGGATACATCGAGCTCACCTCGTCCTCCCCCAAGGGCACCAAGCAGCCCCAGCCGGTCGCCGCGCCCAACCACAGCGACATCGGCCCCCATATGGCGTACGCCGTCCAGTGGTGGCTGTTCTCCGCCGGTGTGCCCATCGGCTGGTTCGTGCTGGCCCGCCGCGAGCGCCGGGACCGCGCCGCCGAGGCCGCGAAGGCGGCGGCGACGCCGGAGAAGGTCCCCGCCACGGCCGCCGCGGACTAGGCCCTCGTCCAACGGGTCGTGACGCCTGCGGAGGGCGGGGCCCCTCCCCGCCCTTCCCGCGGCATCGATGTGCGGCTC
>NZ_JAAAYH010000442.1:0-7221 GCF_018035285.1 Streptomyces sp. MK37H
CAAACCGGCCGCCCTTGCGGCGGGCGGCGGCCTGTGGTTCGGATGCGGCCCGGTCCAGCTGCACCTGGGCATCGAGCCGGGCTTCCGCCCCTCCCACAAGGCCCACCCGGGCCTGCGGGTCATCGGCATAGATGCCTTCGCCGCCCGCCTCGCCGCACATGGCGCCCAGGTCCTCTGGAACGAGGAACTCCCGGGCCACCGCCGCTTCTACTCCGAGGACCCGGTCGGCAACCGGCTGGAGTTCCTGGAGCCGATCGGGTGATATCACCCGATCGGCTGATCGGTTGGAGGGTTGCCGTGAAGCCCCTCCTGGCCGCATAGCGTCAGGGTGTCGCTTGCGCCGCAGTGGCGTCGGCGCCCGGACTGAATGGAAGGCGATTGGCTGTGTGCACGTCCTCGGCCGCCGGGTATGAGGCCATGTCCCTGGACGAGGTGCTGTGGCAGGCGTGGAAGGCCATGGAACTCCCCGAGGGCTACCGGGCCGAGATCGTCGAGGAGTTCATCGAGGTGTCGCCCACCGGCCGTCGCCGCCATGGAGTGATCGCCAATCGTCTCCGCAGGGCTCTGACCCTCCATCTCGCGGATGGCCGCTGCGCCGCCTACCAATGCGGAGACGTCATCCACCGCCGCAAGGTCTGGATCCCCGACCTCTTCATTGCCCCCGAGGACCTCGACGAGATCCCCGACGAGGAAGACCTCGGAGTGGACGCGAGCGGCGTCCAGGCCGTCTTCGAGGTGGTCTCACCGGGCCGGGAAGCCCAGTCGCGCGACAGGGAGCGCAAGCGTCGGGCGTACGCCCGTGCGGGCATCCCGCTCTACGTCCTGATCGACGACTTCGACGGTGACGGGACGGTCGTCGTGCTGACCAACCCGAACCCCAAGAAGGCCGACTACGCCGACGAGCACCGAGTTCCCTACGGCACCGACGCCGCCATTCCCGACGGCCCGGCCAAGGGCTTCGTCATCGGGGAGGCCATCATCAGGCCGTGACCGTCAGGCGCGCCCCGGTGCGGGCCGATTCCTGGACGCGGTCGAGGAGGCGGTGACGGCGGACCGCGTGGGCGAAGTCCGGGGTGAGCCGGGTGCCTGTGGTGAGGTCGTCGTGCAGTTGGGCGTAGGCGTACGCGACGTTGTACGCGTACTCGGCGGAGCGGCCGGTGAACCGCGGCAGTCGCTCGTACGAGGCGGGGACGGGCAACTCGGTCAGCCCGGTGTCGGAGCCACGGGCGCCATGGAGGGTGATCCGGCCCATCCACAGAGCGGCGGTATCGGCCTTGACCACCAGATCGCCCTCGGTGCCGTTGATCTCCCAGTGGAAGTCGGTGGCGCGGGAGCTGCCGCCCCGGAAGTGGAGGGCGGCGACCGCGCCCGACTCCAGGGTTCCGGTGACCGCGATCTGGTCCTCGGCGGTCATCGTCGCGGTCCGGCCGGTCACCTCGTGGGTCACCTGGGGCCGAAGGGTCGCCGTCGTGGCGGAGACATCGGTGAGCTCACCCAGCACCATGGTCAGCGCGTCGGCGGTGTGGCCGAACGGGATGGTCAGCATCGTCGCGCCATTGGCCCGGTCCAGCAGATACTCGCCGCCCTCGCGGAACGTCGCGCCCCAGTTCCGGCCCGAGACCACCATCGTGGTGGACAGCACCCGGCCCACATAGCCGTCGGCGACCAGGTCGCGCAGATAGCGCAGCGGCGGGGCGGAGCGGGCCTGGAGACCAACCGCCGTGCGCACACCCCTGGCATCGGCCAGCGCCACCAGTTCCTCGGCCTGGGCCAGGTCGGTACCCAGCGGCCACTCGCTCAGCACCGGCTTCCCCGCCTCCAGGGCGGGCAGGATCAGCTCGCGGTGGTGCGGCACCTTCACCGTCACCACCACCAGATCGACCTCCTCGGACCGGGCGAGCTCCCCGGCGCTGCCGAAGGTCAGCGGAACACCGAACTTCTCCCCGGCCGCGCGGGCCGACTCCGCACTGCTGGCGCTGAGCGCCCGCAGTTCGTAGCCGTCCAGTTCGGCCAGCGCGGGAACGTGGGCGCGGGCGGCCCAGCCACCTTTCGTACTCAGGCCGACGATGCCGACACGGATGGGGGTACGGGGTTCGGAGGCCGGTGAGGGCATGACGGAGCTCCTTCAGAGGAACGCGCGGGAACGCACAGAACGACATCCAACTTAGTCGAGTGTTCGCATTTCGTCGAACACTCGATTCCCTCGGGCGGAGCGGTGACCGGGATGTCGCCCGCACCCTCATCGGTCACGGTGACGACGGCCGAGCGCCCGGCCAGCGCGAGCGTGACCGCGACCGAGCGGCTGGCGGTGTGTTCCAGTGCGCTGGCGGCGAGTTCGCGGATGACGGTTTCCAGCGCCTCGGTGGTCTCCTTGGGCAATCCCCATGAACGCGCCGTCCCGGCCACGTGTCGACGGGCCGTGGAGGCGGAGGCGAGATCGTCGCCGGGTAGCGTCCACAGGCTGAGCGTCTGCGGGCGCGTGGCGCTTCCGAGCGCGGCGCCGACCGCCTCAAGAGACGCGGCGCATTGGTCCACGACCGGCCCCCCTGGTACGGACATCGGAGAGCCACACTCCGGTGAGATGGGCGAGCGCGGCAGCGACGGCCTCGCACAGCTCGTCACCGTCGGTGGTGAGCGGGCCCGCCGTGGCCGGTGCCACGATCCAGCGCCGCCCGCAGGCGGCGCGGCGGCCCGGCGAGGAGATTCGCCAGGGGTGACGGCCAGCGCATGACACCGGAGGCGACGCAGCGCGTGCCGGTCAGCGGCGGCCAGCTCGCGGAGCAGGGGCGCGAGGAATTCGACCGTCGCCCGCAGAGGCACGTCCAGTACGAGCCCGAGGGCCGTGCCTCTCACGCGCAGCCGATGCAGGGCGACTGCCCCGTCACGTGTACGCGAACAACGTCGTACCCGGACTACTTCAGACCCGTGCCTATGCGACCGCGATCCACCGGGCGACCGAACTGCGCACCCCAACGAGCAGGTCGAGCGCATGGTCGACGCCCGTATGCAGCGCCAGAGCGTCCTTGACCGGCAAGTGCCCCTGCACCGGTGGGTAATCCTGGACGAAGCCGTACTCCGGCTCATCGTGGGTGATGAGGCTGTGATGGCCGAGCAGATGGACCACCTCCCTTTCACGGCTGGAGCCCATGCCGCGGGGTCCGGGCACTTCGTCATCCTCGGCCGGGAGGACGCACGAAACCCGCTCAACTCCATGGCCGTCGTGTACATCGGGATGCGTCGCAGAGGCTTGTACCTCGACGACGTGGACGCGCTCTCTTCCTATAAATTGTCGTTCGATTACCTTCGTTCACAGGCAGCCGACTCGACAACATCACTGCGGCTGCTGGGGACCGTGCGATAGGAGTTCCCTTCATGAGCGATCGCATATCCGCCGTTGGCATGGCAGCCGCTGTCTGGCGCAGAAGCAGTTACAGCGGCCCGGAGGGCAATGAGTGCGTCGAGGTCGCGGACCTCCGCACCCACATCGCCGTCCGCGACTCCAAGAAAGCTGACGGCCCCGTCCTGACCTTCCCCGCCGACGCCTTCGCCTTGTGCGTCGGCGAAGTGAAGGCGGGTCGCCGGCGCGACTGAGGCTGTCCACAATCCGCGCGGTGGCGGCGCAACAGCGTGTATACATCCTGTAGCAGAGAGAAGGGGTGAGCTGGTGTACGTGACGAGGCTGCGGCTGGACGGTGTCCGTGGATTCCATGGGCCGCGCACCGTGGACCTCGACTTCACCCGGCCCGATGGCGGCTACGCGGGCTGGACGGTGCTGGCCGGGCGCAACGGCTCGGGCAAGACCACGTTATTGCGGGCCATCGCGCTATGCCTCGCGGGAAACCGGCGAGCCTCCCAGCTGGACGACGATCTGGAAGGCTGGTTGTCGGACGGCCGGGAGCATGCCTCGCTCACCGCGGCGCTGCGGTCCGACTCAGGGGAGGACCCAGGGAGCGCCAAGGCGATCGGGAAGGGGCCCCGGACGGCTGAATTCGAGGTTCGGCTCCAGTGGAAGCCCGAGGACGCGCTCTTTCCGGAATCGGGCGATGTCATGCCCACTGAGGTGAAGTTCAGCGGGGGTCGGGAGGCGGGCGCACTGTGGTCGTCGTCACCCGTCGGCTGGTTTCACGCCGGGTACGGACCGTTCCGCAGGCTGTCCGGAGCCGGGATGTACCACGAACGCCAGACCCGTGCCGCCCATCGCGGCGCAGCCAGCCGCGCTGCGGCGATGCGCACGCTCTTCCATGAGCAGGCCGCGCTGACCGAGGCCGTTGACTGGCTGGTCTCGGCGCATCTCTACCGGCTGGAGGAGCGCTCGGGAGCCCAGGACCTCCTGGACACGGTCATCGCGCTGCTCAACCACGATCTGCTGCCCGATGACTACCGCGTCGTCGAAGTCGATTCCGACGGACCGTGGTTGTGCCGGAACGACGACGGGGGCGTGATGTTCCCACTGCACCAGATGAGTGACGGATTCCGCACCGTTGTCGCTCTGGTCCTCGACATCGTCTGGCGGATGTATACCGCCTATGGACATCTGGATCTCAGATGGCGGCGTACTGGGTCTCAGGGGCCCGAACCGTATCTGCCGCACTCGGGCGTGGTGCTGATTGACGAGGTCGACGCGCACCTCCACGTCTCCTGGCAAAAGCGCATCGGGGAGTGGCTCAAGGCACACTTCCCGGCGATCCAGTTCATCGTCACCACCCACAGCCCGTATATCTGCCAGGCCGCCGACGAGCGCGGTCTGATTCGGTTGCCCGGTCCGGACGAGGCGCGGCCCCCGGAGGTGGTCTCCGAGGCCCTGTGGAAGCGCATCGTGTACGGAACAGGCGATGATGCCGTGCTCTCGGACCTGTTCGGGCTGGACACCCCGTACTCGGGCGAGGCCCAGGAGCTGCGGAAGGAACTGGTGGCGCTGGAGGCACGCGTGGTCACGGGGCAGGCCACGGACGAGGAGGAGGACCGCCACGAGGCTCTGCGGCAGCGATTGAAGAGCTCACCGCGGACCAGGGTCTCGGAGGTGGAGGCCCGCTTGAAGCGCCTCGGGGCCTTTGACGAATGATCCGGGTGCAGCGCATCGAGCTGCCGCGACAGCTGGTGGCTCACGCGGCGGAACTGACGGAAAGAGTGACGAAGGCCGAGCCGGAAGAGCGGTACGACCTCGCGCGCGGTCTGTGGAACCACACCACACAGCGCCGCAAGCTGGTCACGCCGCTGCGCCGATTATTGGGGCAGATGGCGCACGGCAACCGCTGCTGCATGTACTGCTGCGACGACCTCAGTACGGACGTCGATCACTTCGAGCCGTTGGCGGTCAACCCGTTACGGACTTTCGATTGGCTGAACCACCTCCTCGCGTGCACGACCTGCAACAGCCATCACAAAGGAGATCGTTTCCCGCTGGACAACGCGGGTGAGCCGTTGCTCATCGATCCCACGCGGGAAGATCCGTACGAGCACCTGTACCTGGGCCTTGAGAACGGGGAGTACACAGGGCTGACGGACAAGGGGCGGGCCACCCTGGATGTGTGCGGGCTGAACAGGGACGAGCTGCCCGAGGCTCGACGCGGTGCACGGGATGTGGTGTGCATGTGCGTGAGCGCCTGGCAGCGGGGCCGGGAGAAGGGGAATGAGCGCAACATGGCAGTAGCCGTGCGCACCATCCGCGAGCAGCCTTTCGCCGACGTGGCCCAGTTCATGCTTCGACAGGCCGTCCTGCCGAAAGCCAGGGTCGCTTTCGCCTTCGACCTCGGGGACGAGACGCTCGATCTGCTGCGGGTTCCGGAGCTGCGCGCGGCCCTGCTCATCTGACATCCGACACGGCTGGTCGAGGTCACATGCCAGGCACGCATTGCCGCGATGCTCTCCGCAGCGCTCCCCTGAAGCGATATGTCATGAGACCGTTGACGCGCTGAACAACAAAGCGGTGGCCACGTTTCTCGGGGGAGAGCCATGAGCAGCGCGTCGGGCGGGGCGGATCCGGGCATGGGCGGGGGCAGCGAGGAGCAGCGGCAGCGCGGCGCCTGGATACTGGTGGCCGCCGCCCTCGCGTTCGCCGTGGTCGTGCTGCCGCAGGTGGTCGAGGGGGACGACAAGACCTCCTTCGCGGGCAGCGCCCTCCCGTCCAGCGGAGCTTCACGGCCGCCGACGAGTCCCGGCGGGCTCCCCAGTGGGCTCCCCAGCGGAATTCCCACGGGGGTCCCCAGCGCCTCGCTGCCCGGGTACGGCTCCGGAGGCAGCGGGGGAGGTGGGGGATCGGGCGAGACCCGGGCCCCCGTCACACCCACCGTGGCGCCGGATCCTACCGAGGAGGCGTACCGGGCGGTGAGCCCCGGGGACTGCCTCGCCGTGTACGACACCGGGTACGGCGACTACAACACCCAGCTGCCCGCCCCGGTCGACTGCGGCGCCGGAAACGCCTACATGTGGGTGAGCGCGGTGCGGAGCGGCGGCGGGGCCTGTCGGCAGGGGCCGGGGCAGAACTACATGTCGTACACCTCGCGAGGGCGGACCACCGCCCTGTGCCTGACCCGCCAGTTCAAGGTGGGGTACTGCCTGCTGGCCAAGCAGACGGGCAGCGGGCAGCAGGCGCGGATGAACGCCGGGCTGATGACCGTGGTGGACTGCGACGCGAAGCGGGTCCCGGTCCGGTACAACCGGATTCTGCACATCACCGGCGTCTACAAGGCCCCGGCGAGCGCCTCCGCGGCGAACTGCGCCCGGGTCCAGGGCGACCGTACGTACTACTGGTCGTGGCTGGTGAACGACGGCCGGACACTGCTGTGCACCATGGTGTACCAGGGCTGACCGCTCAGCGGGTCGCCACGTTCACCAGGCCCCCGCTCAGCGCCAGCAGCAGAATGACGCCGACCCCCGGGGCGGCCAGATACGGCAGGAGAGCCAGCGTGGCCAGCAGGCAGTACGCGGCGGCCACCCAGGACAGCAGCCGCTGGCCCTCCTCCGGTCCGTAGCGGTTGAGCCGCACGACGAGCGCCATGAACACAGCGGCCCACAGAGCGGCCCGCGGCTCACCGAAGGAGACCTTGTCGTACAGGTCCACGGCGGGCTTGTACCAGTCCGTGTCGGCCAGCGAGCCCGCGAACTCGATCATGTCCTTCAGATAGGCGTGCGACGCCGGTGACGTCGCGTCCTTCAGGTCGGCGCGCACCCACTCCGTGATGGCCAGCATCATCAGACCAAGCGCATGACAGATGCCCGGCC
>NZ_JAAAYH010000443.1:0-7207 GCF_018035285.1 Streptomyces sp. MK37H
CGGCCGATCGGCAGGGAGGCCGTGGCCGCGGGCGACGGGGCGTTGAGCACATGGACGATCCGGGGTGACTGCGAGATCAGGAAGTCGTCCACCAGCGTGCCGTCCGGCAGCACCGCCTGTGCGCGCACGCCCGCCGGGGCCGCTATCAGGTCGTCGGCCGTCACATCCGGGAGCAGGCGGCGCACGGCGTCGGTGAAGGCGCGCTTGGACAGGGAACGCCGCAGCTCACCCGCCCCGTACCGCCAGTGGCGGCGGGCGATCCGCCAGGAGCCCGGATACGCCAGCGTGCCGGCCAGCTCCTGCGGGCGCACCGTACGCCAGGCGTACCCCTCGCGGGCGAGGGCCGGCACCGCGTTGGGCCCGATATGCACGCCGCCGTCGATGCCGCGGGTCAGATGGACGCCGAGGAACGGGAACGCCGGGTCGGGCACCGGGTACACCAGACCGTTCACCAGCGAGGCGCGGGAGGGCACCAGCTCGTAGTACTCACCGCGGAAGGGCACGATCCGCATGCCTGGGTCGTCGCCCGCCAGCCGGGCGACGCGGTCGCAGTGCAGCCCCGCGCAGTTGACCAGGGCCCGCGCGCGCAGCACCGTGCCGTCCGCCGTGCGCACCGCGACCGCGGACGGGCGCCGGCCGATGGTGCGCACCTGCGCCCCGTACCGCACCGAGGCGCCCGCGTCCTGGGCCAGCCTGGCCAGCCGGGCCGCCACCGCGCCGAAGTCGCAGACGCCCGTCGTGCCCACATGGATCGCGGCGAGGCCGCGCACCCATGGTTCGTACTCCGCGATCTGGGCGGGGCCCAGCTCGCGCACCGGAATGCCGTTCTCCCTGCCGCGCTGGACGAGGCCGTGGAGCCTCGGCAGCTCGGAGCGCTCCGTGGCGACGATGAGCTTGCCGGTGACCTCGTGCGGGATGCCGTGCTCGGCGCAGAACTTCACCATCTCGGCGGCGCCGCGCACCGCGAACCGCGCCTTGAGCGACCCCGGCCGGTAGTAGATACCGCTGTGGATCACGCCGCTGTTCCGCCCGGTCTGGTGGCGGGCCGGGCCCGCCTCCTTCTCGAGCACGGTCACGCGGGTGCCGGGCGCGGCGCGCGTGATCGCATACGCCGTCGACATGCCGACGATCCCGCCCCCGATCACCAGCACGTCGCAGTCCAACGCCGTCACGCCATGTCACCTCCCCACGCGCCACACCGTCCAGTCGCCCGACCGTCGATCCCTATCATGACCTGCGCCACTGACAACGGCCCGAAACCCATGTGAGGACTAGGGTCCGGGCTAGGTCCACCGGTCATATGGATCGATTCATGCCGAGTCGCTCATTTCCGGCGGCTCGCCTCTGAGTCGCCTATTCCGGGCAGCTCTCGCCTCGCCGTTCATCCCGGGCCGTTCACCACTCATCGCGGTCGCTCGCATCCGACCCCATGCCGTTCGCATCCGCCCCCGCGCTGCCCCCGCGCTGCCCCCGCGGCGCCCTCGCGCCGCTCACGCCGGTGCCACCAGCAGCGGCCGGGCCTGCTCGCGCAGCTCGGCGACGCGCGGCTCGTCGCGGTACGCCTCGAGGCGCCGCATCAGGTCGCGTACGTACTCCGTGGTGCGCGCGGAGGAGATCCGGTTGGCGACCTCCACGGCACGGGCGCCCGCCGCACAGGCCGCGTCCAGATTGCCGGACTCCAGTTCGGCGACTGCGGACACCACGAGCCGCAGCCCGTGCGACCGTACGAACTCCTCCGTCGGCCGGGCCAGCGCCTGCTCGGTGAAGCGCCGCACCTGACGCGGCAGCCGGAGATCGCGATAGCACTCGGCGGCGTCGGCCGCGAACCGCTCATGGCTGTAGAAGTCGAGCCAGGACGGATCGGGGTCGCCCGCCCGCGAGCGCTCCAGCCAGCCCTCGGAGGACTTCAGGGCCGCCCCGCAGGCGGGCCCGTCCCCGGACTTGGCCTGGGCGCGCGCCTCCACGAGCCGGAAGAAGCTCATGGTGCGGGCGGTGGCCAGGCCGCGGTTGCGCTCCAGGGCGGCCTGGGCCAGGTCCACGCCCTCGTCGGCGAAGCCCCGGTAGGTGGCCTGGAGGCTCATCGACGCCAGCACATAGCCGCCCAGGGGGACGTCGGCCGCGGCGCGGGCGAGGCGCAGCGCCTGGATGTAGTACCGCTGCGCGGCCTCCTGCTGGCCGGTGTCGAAGGCCATCCACCCGGCGAGCCGGGTCAGTTCGGCGGTGGCGCCGAAGAGGGAGCGGCCGACCTCGTCGCTGTACGAGCCGAGCAGCAGGGGCGCCGCGTCCACCCGGAGGCACTCGGGAACCATGGAGGAACGCCAGTCGCCGCCGCCGTACTTGGAGTCCCAGCGGCGCGCGTCCTCGGCGGCCTCGCGCAGCTTGGTGACGTCACTGTGGCCGACGCGCTGCGGCGGTATGGCGTCCGGCGCCGCCGCGCCCGAGGTGCTCGCGGCGGTGGTCCCGTCCTCGGCGTCCTTGGGTTCGCGGGCCACCGAACTGTCGGCGGGGGATATGAGCCAGCGCGAGGCCGGGGTGGCGTACGCGCTTACTGAGAAAGATCCGGCCAGGCTCTGCCAGATGCCTACGCCGCCGCGCCGACCCGCGAGATCCAGCCGGTAGAGCTCGGTCGCGGAGCGGACGGCCTGGCCGATGTCGCGCGGGAAGGCAAGCCCGACCTCGGGGGCCGGATCGGCATCGGCCAGGCCGATTTCATGCAGGGGGACGGGGCGGCCGAGTTTGCTCCCGATCGCAGCCGCAATGAGGTGTGGCGCGGCGCCTTGGGGCACCATGCCCTTGGACACCCAGCGCGCGACGGACGTCTTGTCGTAGCGAAGCGTGAGGCCGCGCTGGGCGCCGAGGTCGTTGACTCTGCGCGCGAGCCCGGCATTGCTGATCCCAGCGAGGGCGAGAACGGTGCCGAGCTTTTCGTTCGGCCCGCGTGGCTCCCTGGACATGCGCACCCCTCGACAGCACCGACGGCCGCCCCGGCATGAGCGCGGGACATTCGTAAACCCAGCGTAGTTCGCCGCATCCCGACCGTTAAGAGGTGGTGTCCCGGATGGCGAGATTCTTGTACGAACGGGCGTGCGGGGCGTGACGTGTGCTCCCGGTGTGTGTGGCTGTGCGCCCGTGTGTGCGCTCTGTCTCCGTCGCGGCGGGGACGTTTCGATGGGTCCTGCGTGGGTCGGCCCGCTGTACTGGATCCAGTGGGCTGGGGGACGCCGCCGCCTCATTCCCCGCGGGCGGCGGAACGGTCCGGGAGGCGAATGCCGCCTCCCGGACTGTCGTGTCGGGAGGCGCGAGAGGCGGAAGTCGAGTCCTTACAGGTCGTCCGCAAGACCAACGAGAGCGCCACGGCAATTTGGCTGAATATCGCCCCTCACGGCCGGGCTCCCGCGTCGGGCCGGGGAGGGGGAGGCCCGACGCGGGAAGCCCTCTTCCGCGTAGACCGCGCCCGGATTCGGCACGGATTCCGCCCAGTTCTCCCCCGGAGCGGTGAGCCACGTAGCACATGCCGCGGATGCCCCCGCACGCGGTGGTCGGCGCGGCGCGGAGCGGTAAGGCCCCCGTGTGGTCTGCGGGTTGGCGCGAGCGCCAACCGTCGATCGGTGCCCTTTCCGTGCGCCCCTTCGTGCGCCTCTTGTGCGCCGCTCCGCACACTCATCAATGCCCTTGCGCTCTTGCGCGCCCCAATCGTGGCAGCATGGGCCACGGCGGAACGGCGGGTCGCTACCGGCGGTGGTTCCCTCGGTGGGCTCCTTACGGATGCCTTCGTGAGAGGCGCCACCCCCTGGGATCAACTCTGCGATTCCTGCGGGCATCTGTGGTCACAGGACATCCAGGAGATCCATGTTGTTGTCCGGTTCGATGCCGAAACCGTCAACATGCTGTGCATGATGGCACCTACTTCTTGGTTGCCCTGGATGCCCACAGCCTGTGGAGGCGGCGATGCGGTGGTTGGTGGGGTGGAGCAGTACCGCATCCGGCCCGGTCTCCTCGGAGGGTCGTGCGATCCAGCCGGTCGGCGCCCAACTCCTGTGGTCCGACCCCGATCCGCTGTGGGCGGTCGGCGACTGGCGGCCCGATGAGGTACGCGTCGTCCAGACCGACCCCTTCACCCGCCTCGCCGTCTTCGGCTGCTGCGGCGCCTCCGACGAGGAGCTGCGGGTGGGCCTGTTCGCCGCCCGCGGCGGCGCCCTGCGCCATCTGACCGCCTGGCCCGGCAGCTACACCGCCGTCGCCCAGGTCGGCCGCCGCGTCACTATCGTCGGCGATCTCGCGGGCGCCCGGCCCGTCTTCCACACCGACTGGGCCGGCGGTACCGCCTACGCCACCGCCGCGCTCCCGCTCGCCGACCTCATCGAGGCCCAGCTCGACGTCGGTCACCTCGGTGCGCTGCTCGCCTGCCCCGACTCGCCGGAGGCCATGGGCGACGGCACGCCCTATATGGGCGTCAGACGCGTCCCGCCGGGCCATGCGCTGATCCTGCGCGACGGCGCCCGCGACATCACCGGCTACGAGCCCACCGCGTCCCTCGCCGTCGCCGCGCCCCCGCTCGACCAGGACAAGGCCGTGGACGCGGTCCGGGACGCCCTTGTGGAGGCCGTACGGGCCCGGCTCACCGCCCCGCGCCACGCCCCCGAGACCGACGACCTCGACCCCGGCCCGGTGCCCGGCATGGGGCCCGCCGAGCGGCGGGCGGCCCGCGGCGCCCCGGCCCCCGGCATCGGCGCCGATCTGTCCGGAGGCAGCGCCTCCGCCACGCTCGCCCTGCTCGCCGCCGGTCTCCCCGGGATGCCCGGCACCCTCTTCGGGCACGGCACCGAGGCGGGCGAGCGGCTTCTGGCCGTCACCTTCAACGACCTCGCCACGGCGGGCGGCGCCCGCACCCGCGAGGCCGAACTCGAACGGGCCGGAGCCATCGCCGCCAACCCGCGGCTGCACCATGTGGTCGTCGCCGCGGGCGAGGACGCCCTGCCGTACGCGGGCCTCGACACCGGCGCCCTTACCGACGAGCCCGGCCCGTCCCTCGTCATCGCCGAACGCCACCGGCGCCGGCTCGCCGCGGGCAGCGCCGACCACTTCATCGGGCACGGCGCCCGCCAGGTGCTCGACGCCCACCCCGCGCGCCTCGCGGACCTGCTGCTCGACCGCCGCAGACGCCACCTGCTGCGCCCCGCGACGGCGCTCGCCAAGGCCGACGGCCCCTCCGCGCAGTCCTTCTTCGTGCCCTTCACGGTCTACCGGGCCGCGCGACGGCTGGCCCGCACCTCCTACCGCGACGGCGTCCAGGAGGCCGCCGCGCGCCTTATGGAGCGTCACTTCATCGACGAGCAGGCGCTACGCGGCCCCGGCGCCGTATCCGCCTCCCTGGCCGCCCTGACGTGGTGCCGCCCCGGGCCCGCCGCCCGCTGGCTCACCGGCGAGACGCTCGCCGAGGTGTCCGTCCGGCTCGAGGAGGCGGCCGTGCGCCCCGTGCTGCTGCGCCGCCCCGGGGAGCGCCGCGCCGACGCCGCCCTGGCCCGCTACGCGGCGGACCACCGTGTCTTCGAGCAGGCCGCCGAGATCCGCAGCCAGCGCCTGCACGCGCCCTTCCTCGACAACCAGGTCGTACGGGCCTGCCGCGCGCTTCCCGAAGCGCTTCGGGTGCAACCGGGGGCGCGCGCCGCGGTGCTGCGGTCGGTCCTCGCCGGTGCGGGCATCCGGGAGCTTCCCCCCGGCTGGGGAGCCACCTCCCACGCCGCCCACACCGCCGCCGTACGGACCGGCATGCGCACCTGGACGGGCGAGCTGATGACCCTCTTCGACGCGCCGCTGCTGGCCGACGCGGGCCTGATCGAGGCCCGTGTCGTCCGTAAGGCGCTGCGTGCCGCGGCACAGGGAGAGCGGCTGCCCCTGGACGGCCTGGCCGAGCTCGTCTCCACCGAAGTCTGGCTGCGGCGCCTGCTGGCCCGCCGCGGCACCTGCTGGACGGGCACCGCGGCGCCACGCCAGCGGGCCGTGGCGGGCGGAGTGGTGCCGCGGCCGAGCCTGTGACGGCTTCCGCACCGAGGCGGCACGAGGCCGCCTTGTGACATCTCGCCCCGGGGGAGTCCTACGGGACATCGCCCCTGACGACCAGGGAGCCGGGGTGCTCGCCCCTCGCGCTCAGGGAGCCGGGGTGCTTGCCGCGCGCCGGAACTCGGCGTTCTTACGAGGAACGAGAAGTCGGCGTTCCTACGGGGGACGAGAAGCCGGTGTCCTTACGGCGGACGAAAACGAATGCACCCCTCCGCCGCCGCTCCGCACCATCTCCCCAGCGGCAATCCGCGACCTAGGAGAATGGCCCCTGTGCGGTATCTGATCCTCGGCACCACCGAAGCGCGCGACGACCACGGCGACCCGCTCTCCCTCGGCGGCCCCCGGATCCGCGCGCTGCTCGCCGCGCTCGCCGTAAGGGCCGCACGCACCGTCCCTGCCTCCGTCGACGCCCTGATCGACGAGGTGTGGGCCGACGACCCTCCGCATGACGCGCCCGCCGCGCTCCAGGCGCTCGTCGGCCGGTTGCGCCGGGCCATCGGCAGGGACGCCGTCGTCTCCTCACCCGGCGGCTACCGCCTCGCGACCGCCGCTCCCCACGACGACGTCGATCTGCTGCGCTTCGAGCGGCTGACGAACGAGGGCATACGCGCCCTGGAGGCCGACGACCCCGAGACGGCCGCCGCCACCCTCCGTAAGGCGCTCGCCCTGTGGCGCGGCCCGGCCCTCGCCGACCTGCCGGACCGGGACGCGGCCGCCGCCCGCCCCGAGGCGCTCCGGCTGACCGCGCTGCACCGCCGGATCGACGCCGACCTCGCGCTCGACCGCCCTACGGACGTCATACCGGAGCTGCGCGAGCTCGTCGCGGACCATCCGCTCGACGAAACGTTCCACGCCCAGCTGATCCGAGCACTGCGGGCGGCCGGTCACTCCGCCGACGCCCTCGCGGCGTACGAGGACGTCCGCAGGATCCTCGCCGACCGCCTCGGCACCGACCCGGGAACGGAGCTGAAGGAGCTCCACAGACGGCTGCTGACGACGGACGCCGAAGCCCTCCAAGAGCCGCGCGGCGGGGGGCCCACCGCGCAGGCCGCTCCGCCGAGGGCCGACGGCCATGAGGGGAGCGGGGGCGGAACCCGGGCGGACGGTACGGCGATCGACGGCCGCAGGGCGGCCAGGAGCGCGGTCG
>NZ_JAAAYH010000444.1:0-7175 GCF_018035285.1 Streptomyces sp. MK37H
CACCCCCGCCGCGGGAACGGCCGCCCCCGCCGCTCCGGCCGCGGGCGGCCAGGCGCAGTCCGGCCCGGTGCGGGCGGACTTCGTGGACATCCGCAAGGTGAAGCCGAACGTCAAGAACCCCCGCACCCGGGACAACGCCTCCCGCGGCACCTTCTCATCGCGCTGCGGACGCAATGAGAACAAGCACTTCAACTCGGACAACGTGATCGTCGCCCCCGGTGTGTCCAACGGCGCCCACCACATGCACGACTACGTCGGCAACCGCGACACCGACGCCTTCTCCACCAACGACGGCCTCGCCGCCGCCGGGACCACCTGCACCAACGGCGACCGCTCCACCCACTACTGGCCGGTCCTGCGGCTCCAGGACGGGACGAAGGAGGTCGACGCCGACGCGCCCGGCGGCGGCACCGAGGGCAACATCGGACGGATCCTGCGGCCGGCCACCGCGTCGATCACCTTCCGCGGCAGCGCGGTGTCCAAGGTCGTGGCGATGCCCAAGTTCCTGCGCATCATCACCGGCGACGCCAAGGCCTTCACCAACGGCACGGCCAACGCCAACGCCTCCTGGAGCTGCACCGGCTTCGAGAACCGGCAGCTCAAGGACAAGTACCCGCTCTGCCCGAAGGGCAGCAAGGTGGTCCGTACGTTCAAGTTCCAGAGCTGCTGGGACGGCAAGAACGCCGACAGCGCGAACCACCGCACCCATGTGGCGTTCGCGGACGCCAAGGGCGCGTGCGCCAAGGGGTTCAAGGCCATTCCGCAGCTGATCCAGCGGATCACCTACAAGGTCGCGCCCGGCTCGCTCTTCGCGGTCGACAGCTTCCCCGAGCAGTTGCACAAGCCGGTGACCGACCACGGCGACTTCATCAACGTGATGTCCGACTCGCTGATGAAAAAGGCCGTGAAGTGCATCAACACCGGGCGTAAGTGCGGCTGACGGCCGCTGCCCGCAAGGCCCGGTGCCCCGGCCGGACTTCAGATCCGGCCGGGGCACCGCCCATGTGTGGTTCAGTCCTGGGGCGTGCCCTTGGGCAACTGCCGCCACGTCACCTTGGTGTGGGCCCGGAAGGCCCAGTCGAGCATCTTCTTGGCGTCCGGGTAGCGCTTGGGCGCGTTGAGGATCACGCCCACGACGGTACGTCCGTCACGCTTCGCGGCGAAGACCAGGCACCTGCCGGGCGCCGTACCGGTGCCCGTCTTGATGCCGATCGCGCCGCTGTACGAGCCCAGCAGCCGGTTGGTGTTGTTCCAGTAGTACGTCCGGGTCCTGCCGTTGGCGGCCGGGGCCTTCTGGATGGTGTCGACGGACTTGACGACCGTGCCGAGGGTGGCGTTGCGCAGCGCGTGCCTGGCCAGCTTGGCCATGTCGCGCGGCGTGGTGTAGTTCTGTCCCCCCTCCGAGATGCCGTCGAAGGTGTCGTAGTGGGTCCTGGTCATCCCCAGCGCGGACGCCTTCTTGTTCATCTGCGCGATGAACGACTTGGTGCGCTTGGCGGTGGTGTCACCCGTGCCGAACGTGTCGGCGAGCGCCATGGCCGCATCGCAGCCGGACGGCAGCAGCAGTCCGTACACCAGCTGCTTGACGGTGAGCTTGTCCCCCTTCTGCAGGTCCGCCTTGCTGCCACCGACACGCGCGGGGTAGTCGATGTACGACTGCTTGACGGAGACCTTCTTGTTGAGATTCAGCCCCCGGCTGTCGAGCACCACCATCGCCGTCATGAGCTTCGTGGTGCTCGCCATCGGCCGCTTGGTGTCCGCCGCCTTGGCCCACAGCTCCTTGTTGGTGCCGTTGTCCATCAGATACGCGCCCTTGGCACTGACCCCCGACGGCCCGCGCGCGGCCTCGGTGGCCTGCGCGGCGGTCGCCGGCACGGCGACCGCCAAGGCCGCCGCCGAGGCGATGACCGCCGTCCCCCAGCGGCGGATCGCCTTACCCTCACGTCTTTCCATACGCCCTCCGTTTCTCCTATGACATGCCGGTGAATGTCCGGGCATGCGCGCATCGTCTCACTGGAGGGATGGTGACCGCGGTCCGGGGTGCCGACCACAACCAGTCGCGGGGGCCATCAACTACCGCTGGTGACCCACTCATAGGCCCGCCGGGTCTCGAACTCCGGCTGCCCGCCCCGGAAGAGCAGCCCCGCGGAGGCGAACAGCTCCCCGTCCGGAGACGGCCCGCCCGCGTACGGCACGGCAATACACCGCATCCCGGCCCGCCGCGCCGCCTCCACCCCGGGACCGGCGTCCTCGACCACCACACACTGCCCCGGATCGACGGCCAGCAGCCGCGCCGCGGCCAGAAACACATCCGGCTCCGGCTTGCCACGGCCCACGTCCTCCGCGGACACATAGACCGGCAGCAGCGCGTCCAGCCCCGTGGCCTTGAGCGCGGTCTCGATCGCGGAACGCGACGAGCCGGAGGCCACGACCAGCGGATGCCCGGCGGCCCTCAGCCGCTCCACGAAGGCCCGCATCTCGGGAAAGATCTCGGTCGTGGCCGCCAGCTCCAGATAATGCCGGTTCTTGACAGCGAGCAGCTCCTCCACGGGCGCCTCGATGCCGTACCGCTCGCGCAGCGTCTCCAGCGTCTCGCGGGTCCCGATCCCGATGAACTGCGTGTGCTCCTCCCAACTGAAGCCGGCGATCCCATAACGCTCGAGGGTCCGCCTCCCCGCCTCGTAGTACAGGGGCTCGCTGTCCACAAGCGTGCCGTCCAGGTCGAAGATCACGGCGGGCATGGTGCTCATGGGGACAGCATGCCAAGAGTTCGCTCGTGCTATCGCCGGAACTCCGCGTACGCCGTGCTCGGCGAGGGTCCGTGTGACGGCGTGTTGGTCTAGACCGCTCTGTTAGCGTCGGCCCCGAGCGGATACCGAACCGGAGCCGGCGGAAGGGGTAGTGCGGTGGGTGTGACAGGGAGTGGGTGGCGGGCGTATATCGGGTCGTTCACTTCGGCGGGTGGTGCCGGGGTCACCGTCGCTGATGTCGATGATGAGACGGGGGCGCTGCGGATCCGGAACTCTACGGATGTGGTCGTCAATCCGTCCTATCTGGTGGTGGCGCCCGGTGGGCGGGTGCTGTACGCGGTGAGTGAGACCGATGATGGGGCGGCCGCGGCTCTGGATGTCGGGCAGGATCCGCCCTCGTTGATCGGGGAGGCCGTGCCGGTGCTCGGTGCGGCGCCTACTCATCTGGCGCTTGCCGGTGGGCAGCTGCTGACGGCCAACTACGGGTCCGGCAGTGTCACGGCGCTGCCGGTGCTGGAGGACGGCCGGCTCGGGGAGGCGGTGGCCGTGCTGCGGCACGAGGGCAGTGGGCCGCATCCGGTGCGGCAGCAGGGGCCGCATGCTCATGCCGTGGCGGCCGATCCGTCGGGTGGCTGGCTGCTCGCCGTGGACCTGGGGATCGACTCGGTGCAGGTGTACGCGCTGCCCGGGCCGCGTCCGCATTGTGAGGTCCGGCTGCGGCCGGGGAGCGGTCCGCGCCATCTGGCGTTCCATCCGCGGGGCGACCGCGCGTATGTCATCAACGAGCTCGATCCGACGATCACGGCCTGCCGTTGGGACGCGGAGTCCGGCGTTCTGGAACCGCTGGGCGAGACCCGTCTGGTGCCCGAGGGCACGGACGTCGAGACCTACCCCGCCGAGGTCGTGGTCTCCGGGGACGGCCGCTTCGTATGGGCCACCAACCGCGGTCACGACAGCATCGCGACGCTCGCCCTCGATGCGTCGGGCGACCGCATGGAGCTGGCTACCACCACGCCCTGCGGCGGCCACTGGCCCCGCGATCTGACACTCGGCCCGTCGGGACGGCGGCTCTATGTGTCCAATGAGCGCTCGGGTGATGTCACCTGGTTCGACATCGATCCGTCGAGCGGGGTGCCGCGCCGTGGGGGTTCGGTTCCGGCCCCGGCGGCGTCCTGTGTGGTCTTCGGGTGACGCTCGTCGGGCTCATGTGAGTGGGGGCGGTGACCTTGGTGGTCACCGCCCCCACTTCGTCGTCCGTCGTCCGTCGTCCGTCGCGTCAGCGCATCGCGGGGGACGCCTGCTGCAGCGTGATGCCCAGCGCCGCCGCGTACTTCGCCAGCGCCAGCTTGCCCACGGCCGGGTAGTCGCCCAGCGCCTCGGCCGCCGAGCAGCCCGCCTCCTCGGCCGCCGCCGAGATCAGCTCGGTGGAGACCTCCGGGCCGATGAGGTACGGCGCGAGGGCGAGCCGCGCGGAGCCGGCCGAGCGCAACTGCTCGGCGACACGGAGGACGGCCCCGTCCTCGTCCAGCGCGGCGGCCATCACCGGCACCGCGAGGCGCGCGGAGAGCAGCATGCCGGTGATACCACCGGCCTGGGCCGCCTCCTCGCCGCCCACCGTGGCGAGGATGATGCCGTCCGCGGCGGTCGCGACCGTGAAGAGACGGGCGCGGTCGGCGCGGGCCAGGCCCGCCTCCGACAGACGTACGTGCAGGGCCTCGGCGAGCAGCGGATGCGGGCCGAGGACGTCGGTGAGTTCGGCCGCCGAGCCGCTGCTCATGACGGCCTGGCGTATCCGGCGCAGCTGGCCGCTGTCCGGGCCCGCGAGCAGCGGGACCACGACGGCCGCCGGGCCGTCCGTGGGCACCGTGGGAACGGGCGGGACTTCGTCGACGACCTCGCCCGCGGCCTCGGCCGCGGCGATCGCCTCCGCCGCCTCGTCGGCGAGGGCCTTGGCGGCCTCGGCCGCCTGCCGCAGACGCTCGGGGTTCTCCTGGGCGGCGCGCGTGAGTACTGCCTCGAGCTGCGGGAACTCCTCGCCGTCGCCGTCCAGGAAACCAATCTGGGCATCGAGCCCGGGCATCTCGGAGCGGGCGATGCTCAGAAGCTCCTCGGCCAGGCGCCGGGCACCGTCATTCGGCGCACCGGGGACGGCCAGCACCAGCGGAGGCGCGCCGAGAGGTACGGCGGCGGGCTCCGGTCGGCGGTGCCGTCCGGGCTGGCGGGGACGCGGCATTCGTACAGGCAGGCCGGACGCGGGCCCTGTGGGGGAGCTCATGGCGCCGCATGTTAGTCGCTCAATGGGCTCGGCTGTTCGGGAGGGGGTGACTGGGGGCATATGTCCCGCTCTGTCGACCGGGGTTGTGTGTTGATGTGCGCTCAGCGGCCATACTTGGTCGAAGAATCAGTCATGTGTCCGGAATAGTCGGTCATGGTGTTCGATATGGGTCGCCGGGTACTGGGCGCCCGTAGGGGACGCCCGTATGGGGCGCCCGGATCGGGTGTCCCGGGCGTCCTGCTTCGTGCCCGCGTCGTTTTCCGTACGGGGCGTGGGCTCAGACGACGCTGAGCAGCGCCGGGTCCCGCGGCAGTCGCAGTTCGTCCGCCGCCAGCGCCGCCGCGACGCACAGCGCCCCGTCCAGCGGGTCCCCGGCCGCCTCCGTGACCCGGACCCCGGGCAGCCGCGCCGCCAGCTCCTCGCGCACGGGCGTCAGCAGTGGCGCGCCCATGCGGAACAGCCCGCCGGTGAGCGCCACCTCGCTGGACACCAGCCGGGGGCAGACCGCCTCGGCGGCCTCGGCGACATGGCGGGCGGCGGTCCGCAGGATCGCCTCCGCGACCGGGTCCTCGGCGGCGCACCGGCCCACCTCGGGGGCGAAGGAGGCCAGGACGGCGGGGCGGTCGGGGCGCGGATACAGCTTCCCCGGCAGCCCGGTCGCGGGGCCGAACACGGCTTCCAGACGGGCCAGCAGCGGCTTCGAGCCGCCATCGCGCCCGTCGTACGCGCGCATCGCCGCCTCCAGGCCCGCCCGGCCGATCCACGCACCGCCGCCGCAGTCGCCCAGCAGATGGCCCCACCCGTCGGCCCGCCGCCAGCCGGTGGCGGCCCAGCGGGTGTCCCCGCCTGGGGCGGTGGCGTCCGGGCCGGATGCGGCGTCCGGGCCGGACGCACCGCCCGTGCCGGGTACGCCGCCCGTACGGGACGCACCGCCCGTGCCGGGTACGCCGCCCGTACGGGACGCACCGCCCGTGCCGGGTACGCCGCCCGTACGGGACGCGTCATCCGCGTCGGACACGCCGCCCGAGCCCTCCGCAACCCCCTCCGGCACCGCTCCCAGCGCGATCAGTCCCGTCCCCGCCGCGACCACCGCGCCGGGGCGCTGGCCCAACGCCCCGGCGTACGCGGTCACCGCGTCAGCCGCCAGGGCGAGTCGCCGTACGCCCAGGGCGTCGGCGAGCGCGTCCGGGAGCCCGGCGCGCAGATCGTCGCCGAGCGTGGCCATGCCCGCCGCGCCGACGCAGACCGCGCCGAGGCACCGGGCCCCGGCTTCGCGCAGCAGCTCCCGGGCGGCGGGCACGACCCGCGCCAGCAGGTCCTCCGCGTCGATGCCCCGGTCGCCGACGACGGCGGGCGTGGACGAGGACCACGTCAGCGGCGGCGAGGACCACTTCAGCGGGGTGGACGACATAGGCGCCGGGGACCCGGTCAGTGGGGTCTCCGCGGCGAAGCCGCCGTAGGCGTCCGCGCGGGCCACCCCCACCCGTACTCCCGAGCCGCCCGAATCGATCCCGAGCACATGTGTCGCCGCAGCGCCGGGCACCGTATCGGCCATCGGCTCAGCCGAATCCGCGCGAGTCCTGCTTGAGCGCCGTGTCCACGGTGAGGGCCGTGGCGATCACAAGGCTCAGCAGCGGATCGGGCAACTGGAGGTGGATCTGGAGGACGTAGTTGTCCGCCGTCGTGAACATCGTCTTCGCCAGGCCCTCCCAGGTCTTGGTGATCCGGGCGACCTCGCTGTCCGTGTGGTCGACGATGGCGAAGTTCCAGGCCCGCCAGTTCTCCGCCTTGATGGCGCCGACCTGCTGGCCGTTGACGTGGATGCCGAAGTTGATTTTGCCGAAGACGTTCTGCTGGACGATCTCACCGACCGGCTGTCCGTCCGGACGGGTCACCAGCACCTTGGACTTCACGAACTTCGCGGGCCGGGTGAGCACCAGATGCGGCTGCCCGTTGGCGTCGCGGATCTCCAGCCGGTGCGTCATGAACTGGTCGAGGCTCGAGACGAACCGCGCGACCTTCTTCAGCGTGCTCTGGCCGACCTGGACCACCGAACCGATGGTGCGCCCGTGCTGGTCGAAGACGCTGTACTCATTGGTGAGCTCGATCAGCTTGGCCTTCTGGTTCACCACCAGCACCGGTTCGGTGAA
>NZ_JAAAYH010000445.1:0-7159 GCF_018035285.1 Streptomyces sp. MK37H
GCGGAGGGGGAAACCGGCTGGTTCCGGCTCAGCGGCGACAGAGGCCGTCGTCGACGCACCACGCCGAGCTCGCGAACAGCGCGAGACAGAGCAGATGGGCGGGTGCGGACATGCTCTCCAGGATATGGTCCGGGTTTCAAGAATTGGACCCCGGTCTCACCATGCGATCTGTGGAGTCAGCCACAGATGGAGTCGGCCACAGACGCGGATGGCCTCGGGTCAGCCGTCCTCGCCCCGCTCGGCGGTGTCCGCGAGGCCGACGTACATCGAGTGGTGGAGCTCCGCCACATGGTCCCGGAGGAGGGCGGCCGCCGAGGCGGCGTCCCGCGCGGCGAGCGCGGCCCTGATGGCCTTGTGCTGCTCGTTGCTGCCGCGGAGGTAGTCCAGCGGATACGGCAGGAAGTACGCGTACAGCTCTCCGGTGACCCGCTCGTACATCCCCAGCGCGGAGGGCAGCCCGGCGCCCTCGGCGAGTGCCAGGTGGAACCGCTTGTCGCCGGCGTGGAACTCGGCCCAGCTCCCGGCCGCGTCCATCTCCCGGATGCACTCATCGAGGCGGTCGAGCCCCGGCCGGCCGAGCCGCTCGGCGGCCAGATGAGCGAAACCGGCCTCGAGCACGATGCGCTCGTCGATCAGCCGGTGCACCCGTTCGCTGTCCTCCCGGTACGCGGCGACCTGAGCCACGGTGCGGCGGCGGGGCCGCTCCGCGATGAAGGTGCCGCCCGTACGCCCCGGGCGCCGCTGGACGACGCCCTCGCGCTCCAGGGTGCCGAGGGCCCGGCGGACGGTGATCTCGCCGACCCCGAGCGCCACCGCCGTGGCCTGGACATTGGGCAGCCGCTCGCCGGGCGCCAGCAGGCCCAGGTCCACCGCCAGCGAGATCCGGGCCCGCACGGTGTCGACGGCGCTGGTGCGGCGGATCGCGGCGAGGGCGCTGCTGGTCAGGGCGCTCGGTGCGCCGGACGGTTCCTGGGTCGCCATTCCCTCAGCGTAGGCATCCCGCCCCGCGGCCTCCCCACGGTCCTCGTACGGGGGCCGCCGTTTTGCGGAACCGTGACCTCCGAGGGTTTACCTGATCAAAGTGAGCATGTTTTCATGGCTCGCATTCACCCCTGGACGCCCACTGTCGAAGGCACTGATGAAGATCTCCGGACTGCAGACGGCGGGAACGCCTGGCGACGTCGACGCCAACCTCCGCGAACTGGACGCGGCATGCCGCCGGGCCCGTGCCGAAGGTGCTGAACTCCTGATCACCACCGAACTGTTCGTCACCGGCTACGACATCGGCGACGCCGTCCGGGACCTGGCCCGCACCGATCTGCTCTCCCCGGCCCAGGAGATCGCCGCCGCCCACGGCATCGCGCTCGTCCTCGGAGCTCCCGAGCACGACGACGGCGCCTGCTACAACAGTGCCTTCTTCATCGACCCGGCCGGAGCGATCCTCGGCCGCCACCGCAAGACCCACCTCTTCGGCGAACTCGACCGCAGGTACTTCACACCCGGCGACCGGACCGCTCCCGTCATCGACTACGCGGGCGTCCGGATCGCGATGCTGATCTGCTACGACGTGGAGTTCCCCGAGAACGTACGGGCCGCCGCCCTCGCCGGTGCGGACCTCGTAGCGGTCCCGACGGCCCAGATGCAACCGTACGAGTTCATCGCCGAGCACCTGCTGAGGGTGCGCGCCTGGGAAAACCAGATCTACATCGCCTACGTCAACCATGACGGCGACGAGGGTTCACTGCGCTACGTCGGCCGCAGCTCCATCGTGAGCCCGTCGGCGACCGTGCTGGACAGCGTCGAACACGGCAACCGGCTGCTCTTCGCCACCGTGGAACCGCACACGGTCCGGGAAGCGCGCAAGGCCAATCCGTATCTGGCCGACCTCCGGCCAGACCTCTTCACCCCGTCCGCCCGCGCCACCAAGGACCCGTCATGCTGACCGACCCCGATGTGCACGCATCCACCCCGCAACCCACCCGGACGAACCTCTCGGGGCGGCTCGGCACCGGTGCCATCGTCTTCATGGTGATCGCCGCCGCCGCGCCCCTGACGGTCGTCGGCGGCAACGTCCCGCTCGCCATCGCCGGCGGCCCCGGCGCCGGAGCCCCCGTCGGCTTCGCCCTCGCCTCGCTGGTCCTGCTGGTGTTCGCGGTCGGCTTCGTCACCATGACGCCCCACGTTCCGCAGGCCGGAGCCTTCTACGCGTACGCCACCCGTGGCCTGGGGGACCGGGTCGGAGTGGGCACGGCCGCCGTCGCGCTCGTCGCGTACACGGCGATCCAGGTCGGCGTCTACGGCTATCTGGGATGGGCCGTGAACGATGTCCTCCACACCTTCGGCGGGCCGTCCCTGCCCTGGTGGGTGTGGGCGCTCGCGGCGCTCGGCATCGTGGCCCTCCTCGGCTACCGCCATATCGACCTCAGCTCCAAGGTCCTGGGTGTGGCACTCGTCCTGGAGATCGCGGTGGTGCTCGTCCTGGACGCCGGGATCTTCGCCCGGGGCGGCGCCCACGGTGTCAACGCCGAGTCGTTCACCCCGCATGCGGCGTTCTCCGGACCGCTGGGCGTGGCCGTGCTCTTCGCCATCACCGGATTCATCGGTTTCGAGGCCACCGCCGTCTTCCGGGACGAGGCCCGCGACCCGGAGCGGACCATCCCCCGGGCCACCTACCTCGCCGTCCTGATCATCGGTGGGTTCTACACGCTGTCCTGCTGGGCGCTGGTCCTGGCAGCGGGCACCGATGACGCCCCGGCCGTGGCCCAGAAGACCCTGGACGGGCAGGGCAACATGCTCATGGACACCGCTCAGGCCTATGTCGGCACCGCGCTGCGGGATGTCATGCAGGTGCTGCTGCTCAGCAGCCTCTTCGCCTGTGTGCTCTCCTTCCACAACGTCATCGCCCGCTACACCTTCACCCTCGCCCGTAAGGACCTCCTTCCCGCGCGGCTGGGCGTCGTCCATCCGCGCCACCACTCGCCGTCCGTCTCCTCGGTCGTCCAGACCGTCACCGCGCTGGTCCTGGTCGTGTGCTGCGCCGTCGCCGGACTGGATCCGCTGGTGGGGGTCTTCGGCTCCATGGCGGGAGTGGCGACGGTCGGCATGATCCTGCTCATGCTCATCACGTCCATCGCCGTGGTCGCCTTCTTCGCGCGCGACGCCCGGCTCGCCTCGGGCAGGGCCTGGCAGACCCGGATCGCGCCGGTGCTGGCCGTGGCCGGACTGCTGACCGCGCTGTGGCTGGTGTTCTCCAACTTCACCCTCGTCACCGGCGTCGGTGTGGGCGCGAGCGTCACCCTCGGCGTCATTCCCTTCCTCGCGCTCGTCGCGGGCCTGGTCCGAGGGGACCGCGGCGCGCGGGAGCGTATGTGAGAACCGCCCGGTTCGGCCGCCCGGGCAAGGCACGGGCAGCCGAACCGGGCCATACGGAGCGTCAGACCGCGGTCCGCTCCACGGGGATCCACAGCTCCGCGTCCGCCCGCGCCCCGTCCTGTGACAGGCGGGTGCGCAGGATCTCCGGCCCCGGCCTGCTCTGGTACGGGTTGGACGGGAACCACTGCGTGAAGACGTCCCGCCACAGGTACTGGAGCGCCCGCGGGAACGGCCCGGAGTTCTCGAAGACGGCCCATGTCCCCGCCTGGACGGTGAGCGTGTCCAGGTCCGCCGGGGCGGCGGCCCCGGTCACCACCCCGTGGTAGTAGTCCAGTTCGGTGCCCTCCGCCCGGCTCGGATCGAGGTTGTCGCTCACTCCCAGGATCCCCTCCGGCTCCTGGTCGGACAGAGCGGCGATCCGCCGTATCGTCTCCTGGCCGATCCCCCGGATGAACTCCGCGATCGCCGGATTCACCCCCTCATGCACGAGCGGAACACGGACCTTCTTGCCGACCACCTGGAACCGCTCCTTCTCCACGACCCGGTATCGCATGCTGCTGCTCCCTTCGACGATGAGGCGGAAGGACATCCGCGGCTGGGAGCTCAGCGAGGCACCCGCCCGCCGGGCCTCACCCGGGCCCACACCGTGCATGGCCCGGAACGCCCGCGCGAACGCCTCCCCCGAGCCGTAGCCGTAGCGCACCGCGATCTCCAGGAGCGTCCGCTCCCCGGCGAGCACCTCGGCCCCCGCGAGGGTGAGCCGTCTGCGCCGGATGTACTCCGACAGCGAGATCCCCGCCAGCGCGGAGAACAGCCGCCGGAAGTGGTACTCCGACGTCATCGCGATCCGCGCCAGCTCGGCCACCTCGATCCGCTGATCCAGACGCGAATCGATGTGGTCCAGGGCCTCGTTCAGCCGCTCCAGCACCTCGGTCTCCTTCCTTGACGCTGATCACGTTAGGAAGCCGGCCCCCTGCCGGACCCGACATCCTGTGCCCGGTCCGGTCGGGTATGACGGCCCGTCACGGACCGTGCCGGCCGTCGCTTTGCCCGGGTTCCGGCGGGGGTTCATCCGTACGTCCATTCGGTCACCGTTTCATCACAACGCATACACGGCTCTCCCACTTCGCCGCAGTCGCGCCGCATGATGCACCCCACCATCCACGCACCTGGGAGACACATGGGCACCCGCACCGTCCAAGCCGCGGCCGTCACCGCCATCACCCTGCTCCTGACCGGCTGTTCCACCGGCGGTGACGTGCGCGACAAGTCCACGCCGAGCGGCACCCCGGCCGCCGCCGAGAGGGCCGAGACCACCCGGGCCTGTGTCGATGCCATCGCCGACCGGGCCGCCGCCCACAAGGGCGGAGCGGTCCGTTCCCACCCCGTCCCCACGCCCTGCGCCAGGCTGTCGGACGCCGACTATCTGGACGCCTATATGAAAGGTCTCGAGCAGGCGCATCGCGCCGCCCAGAGGACCCCTCAGGGGGAGACCGGCAAGGCGGCCGGCGGCGGGGGAAGCTGACCCGAGGCCCGGTGCGCCGCCCGGGCCAGATGGTCGGCGCAGGAGACCCGTGCGCTCGACCGGGAGCCGTCCGGGCAGAGGACGTTCTCCCAACTCGTCGTCGAGATATCGGCGTCCCGCAGCCGCGCGCCGCGGAGATCGGAGTCGGACACCGTGGCTCCGGCCAGATCGGCGCCGCTCAGATCCGCTCCGTTGAGGCCGACATGGGTGAGGGACGCCGCCCGCAGATACACGCCGTTCAGCCGTGCGCCCTCGAAACTGACATCGGTGAGCAGACCCCTGCCGAGCCTGGCGCCGCTCAGATCGGCGCCGCGCAGATCGACCTGCGAGAGGGTGGCGGAGGTGAGGTCCGCCCGCCTGAGGTCGGCGCCGCGCAGATCGACGTTCTCCAGCGACACCGCGGCCAGCCGTGCCGCGTAGAGATTGCCGCGGCGCAGATTGGCCTCGGACACCAGCCCGGTCAGCGTGGACCGTTCGAGATTCACGCACCGCAGCTTCTTCTGCCACAGATCGCCACCGGTCACGGTGCGGCCGGAGAGATCCCTGCCCGTACGGCCGGAACAGCTCCGGCCATGGTCGTCCTCCTCCCCGCACCCGGCGAGCAGGGCCGAGGACAGGGCGGTCACGATGAGGCAGGAGAGCGAGCGGGGCCACCGCGTGGTCATGGGCCGACCCATCAGGGATGTCAGACGCCGATCAGATCCACCAGATCGTCGGCGTGCTCCTCCTCTTCCTCCAGGATCGACTCCATCAGCCGGCGGGTGGTCGGGTCGTGTTCGCCCAGCCAGCGGATGATCTCCTGATAGCTGGCGATCACGATGCGCTCGGCGAGCAGATTGTGCTCCAGCATCGCCTTGAGGTCGTTGTCGGCCGGGGTGGTGTAGTCGGTGTGGGAGCGCTGGGTCAGCGAGGCGGGGTCGAAGTCGGGGTCGCCGCCGAGCTGTGAGACGCGTGCGGCGGCGCGCAGCGCGTGCTGCATCTCCTGCTTCGCGTGCTCGGTGAACTCCGAGGACACCTGGGCGCGGTCGATCCCGCTGGCCGAGATGGCGTGGCGGGTGTAGCGCAGCCAGCACACCACCTCGGTCGCGATGACGTCATTAAGGATGCCGATGACCCGGTTCTTGTCCAGACCGTAGGTGTCCGTCACCGGGCCCGCCGCCATCTTCCGGCGGGCGTGGTCGCGGATCCTGGTCACGTCCAGCACGAAGTCGTCGCTCATCGGTGCCCTCTCTGCTCTCCTCGGCTTGGGCGAGTGGTTCCCCGCCGGGGCCCGGAGGGGTGCGGACGGAGCGGGAAGATGACTGGATCGCCGCACAACGCCAGCCGATCGGCGGTATCCGGCGCCGGTGCGGCGTCAGACGCGTTTGGTGGATGGGTTCATGCGGCGTGCACGGTGATGTCGTCGTAGGACTCCAGGAGGGTCCAGCGGGGTGCGGCGCGCCTTCCGGCGGACAGCCGGTCGGCCGCCGGGAGCGGACCCAGGTCCAGGGCGGTGAGGCGGGCGATGTCGGAGACCGGCACCTGGAAGGTGCGGAAGGCCCCGAGCGGGGGAGGGTCTCCGGCCCGTGCGGCCTCCGCCATGACCCGGGCGGCGGCGTCCCGGCTGAGGTCGGGGCTCTGGTCGAGCACATAGGCGGTGGACGCCAGCTCACCGTCCTGCAGGAAGGCGGCGACCTTCCAGAACCGGAGCGGCACCTGGATGCCCCGGTAGGGCGGATCGGAGTTCTCGAGCACGGGTCCGGTGAACACCGTCAGCTTCCGGTCGAACTCCTCGGCGTGGTCCAGGAGGAAGTTCTCCAGCCCCTGCCAGAGCTTCTTGCCCTGGTTGAAGACGTTCATCTGGGGAGCGGCGTTGGTGTAGTGGAAGGTGTCGTCGTTCGCCATGGAAGCGTTTGGACCCCATACCGGATCGAGGCGGCGGACCAGATGTCCCTTGTCCAGCGGGTTGTCCTGGTAGACGGGGTGACCGGCCTGCTGGGCCTCGGGCAGGCGGGGGTCGAACCGCCATTCGTCCTCGCGCGGCACATCGACGAGGTGCGCGCCGTCGATCGTGACGGCCGTCGCCGCGGCCAGCCGGCGGTCCGGGCGGAAGACGACGCTGAAGTTGGTGTAGGGCAGGACGGTCGTCTCGGTATCGGGGCCGGTCGGCCGGGGCAGTGGCAGGGAGGGGCCCAGGAAGCGCTCGTTGTAGCCCTTGCGGTCCACCAGGGACGCGGGGCTCGCGGTCTCCGGGTTCTGCGGGGGCTCGGGGGGAGTGGCCAT
>NZ_JAAAYH010000446.1:0-7106 GCF_018035285.1 Streptomyces sp. MK37H
GACCCGGCCCGCCCCGCTCGCGCATCGCTGTTCAGTTAGCCAAGGGGTGAGTACCCGCACAGGGCGCCGTGACGCCGCCCTCGGGGATCAGAGGCGGTCGAGGACCTGGGCCAGCAGGCTGCCCATGCGGGAGGCGGAGTCGCGGCCCGCCTGGAGGACCTCCTCGTGGTTGAGGGGCTCGCCCGTCATCCCGGCCGCGAGGTTCGTCACCAGGGAGATCCCGAGAACCTCCGCGCCCGCCTCGCGCGCCGCGATGGCCTCCAGGGTCGTGGACATGCCCACCAGGTCGGCCCCTATCGTGCGGGCCATGTTGATCTCAGCCGGAGTCTCGTAGTGCGGCCCGGGGAACTGGGCGTAGACGCCCTCCTCCAGGGTCGGGTCGACCTGCTGGCACAGGGCGCGCAGCCGCGGCGAGTACAGGTCGGTGAGGTCGACGAAGTTGGCGCCCACGATCGGTGAGGTGGCCGTCAGGTTGATGTGGTCGCTGATCAGTACCGGCTGGCCGGGGCGCATGCCCTCGCGGAGGCCGCCGCAGCCGTTGGTGAGGATGATGGTCTTGCAGCCCGCGGCCACGGCGGTGCGTACGCCGTGTGCGACGGCGGCGACACCACGCCCCTCGTAGTAGTGCGTACGGCCGAGGAAGACCAGCGCCCGCTTGTCGTTGATCCGGTACGACCGGATCCGGCCCGCGTGGCCCGCGACGCCGGGCGGCGGGAAGCCGGGCAGCTCGGTGACGGGGAACTCGTGCTCGGGCGCCCCGAGGGCGTCGGTGGCGGGGACCCAGCCGGAGCCCAGGACCAGCGCGACGTCGTGGGTTTCCGCGCCGGTCAGCTCGCGCAGGCGGGTGGCGGCGGCGTCGGCGGCGGCGTGCGGGTCGCCCTGATTGTCCCAAGAAACTGATGCGTTCACGCGCACGAGGGTAGCCGGTAAGTGCCTACGCGCGTAGACGGAGTCCGCCGAGGTGTTCGGATCGTTGCATTGCCGCAAGGCTCACGGCCGGACCCAGCAGGGTCACATTGCCCCGGACCCACCGGATCAACCGGCCCCCCGGGTCAACTGGACCACCGGGTCAACTGGACCACCGGGTCAACGGGACCCACCGGGTCAACCGGGCCACCAGGTCAACCGGGCCACCGGGTCATCCGGACCACCGGGTCAAGCGGACCAAGGGGTCAAGCGGGCCACCGGGTCAGGCGGGCCACCGGATCAAGGGGTCAACCGGAATCAAGGGGTCAACCGGACACACCGGACTCAGCAGGGGCGCTTTCGCAGTTCCATCACATAGTCGTGCGGCGCCCCCGCCGACTCCGCCGCGTCGGCGATCTCGCCCAGGTAGCGGGCCGAGGGCAGCCCGCCCTCGTAGCCGTTGAGGACGTAGAGCCAGGCGGCCTCGTCGCCGTCCAGTGTGTGGACGCGGATCCGCATCCGGCGGTAGATGTCGAGGCCGACGCCCTCCCAGCGGTCCATGGAGTCCTCGTCCATGGGGGCGATGTCGTAGAGGGCGACGAAGACCTGGGAGCGCGGGGCCTCCACAATCGTGGGGAGAGCGCCTTCCCAGCCCATCTGCTCACCGCCGAAGGTGAGGCGCCAGCCGTTCAGCCAGCCCGTTCCGCGCAGCGGGGAGTGTGGTGCGCGGCGGGACATCAGCCGCGCGTCGAGGTTGCCGGCGTACGCGGCGTAGAGCGACATGGGTCTGAGGGTACGGGAGTGGGGTGGAACGGCCCTCGGGGTGGGAGGTTCGGTGAGAGGTTTCGTACGGCGGTCGCCCCCGCGAAACCCCCCGGGCTGAAGGCATTCGAACCGGTGCGGGACAATGGAGCATGTGACTCGGATCGTGATCATTGGTGGCGGACCCGGCGGCTATGAGGCGGCGCTGGTCGCCGCGCAACTCGGCGCGGAGGTGACCGTCGTCGACTGCGACGGTCTGGGCGGGGCGTCGGTGCTCACCGACTGTGTGCCGTCGAAGACGTTGATCGCCACCGCTGAGGTGATGACGACCTTCGACTCCTCCTACGAGGAGCTGGGGATCATCGTCGCCGACGACACCCCGCCGCTGGAGCAGGCGGCCCGGGTGGTCGGCGTGGATCTGGGCAAGGTCAACCGCCGGGTGAAGCGGCTCGCGCTCGCCCAGTCGCACGACA
Organism: Streptomyces sp. MK37H; assembly: GCF_018035285.1. Classification (NCBI taxonomy): domain Bacteria; kingdom Bacillati; phylum Actinomycetota; class Actinomycetes; order Kitasatosporales; family Streptomycetaceae; genus Streptomyces; species Streptomyces sp. MK37H. The sequence goes on from NZ_JAAAYH010000446.1 coordinate 2,142, forward strand.
TCACGGCCTCGGTCACCCGGGCCGGCGGCCGGGTCATGCGCGGGCGCGCGCGGGTGGAGCCGCAGCAGTCGCTGGACGGCTCGCGGCGGGTGATCGTAAGGGCCGCGGACGGCAGCGAGCAGACGCTGGTGGCGGACGCGGTGCTGCTGGCGACGGGTGCCCACCCGAGGGAGATCCCGGACGCGAAGCCGGACGGCGAGCGGATCCTGAACTGGACGCAGGTGTACGACCTGGACGAGCTCCCCCAGGAGCTGATCGTGGTCGGCTCCGGTGTCACGGGCGCGGAGTTCGCGGGTGCCTACCAGGCGCTGGGGTCGAAGGTCACGCTGGTCTCCAGCCGGGACCGGGTGCTGCCGGGCGAGGACCCGGACGCGGCCGCGGTGCTGGAGGACGTCTTCCGGCGCCGGGGGATGAACGTGATGTCCCGATCCCGGGCGCAGGCCGCCAAGCGGGTCGGGGACCGGGTGGAGGTCACGCTCTCGGACGGGCGGGTGATCTCCGGCACCCACTGTCTGATGGCGGTCGGCTCGATCCCGAACACGGCGGACATCGGCCTGGAGGAGGCCGGGGTCAAGCTGGCGGAGTCGGGGCACATCCTGACCGACAAGGTGTCCCGGACCAGCGCGCCGGGCATCTACGCGGCCGGTGACTGCACCGGGGTGCTGGCGCTGGCGTCGGTGGCGGCGATGCAGGGCCGGATCGCGATGTACCACTTCCTGGGGGACGCGGTGGCGCCGCTGAACCTGAAGACGGTGTCCGCGAACGTCTTCACCGACCCCGAGATCGCCACGGTCGGCTACTCGCAGGCGGACGTGGACGGCGGGAAGATCGACGCCCGGGTGGTGAAGCTGCCGCTGCTGCGCAATCCGCGGGCGAAGATGCAGGGCATCCGGGACGGCTTCGTCAAGATCTTCTGCCGTCCGGGCACCGGCATCGTGGTCGGCGGTGTGGTGGTCGCGCCGCGGGCGAGCGAGCTGATCCACCCGATTTCGCTGGCGGTCGACAACAACCTGACGGTGGAGCAGATCGCCAACGCCTTCACGGTCTACCCCTCGCTGTCCGGTTCGATCGCCGAGGTGGCGCGGCAGTTGCACACCCGGAAGACTCAGGAAGAGTCGTAGATCCGGTCCTTATAGCACTTCGCACCTTCAGAGATGTCCAACTTCTGCTAATTGGTGCAAGCTGCTGAAAACAGACGGTCGTTGGCGTTACTGTCAGTTTCGTGTTCGCTGCAGAACGTCGCCAATTGATCCTTGAAATGGTGCGTGCGAACGGAGCGGTGTCGCTCCGGGAGCTCGCCCGCGTCGTCCAGACCTCCGAAGTGACCGTACGGCGTGATGTGCGGGCGCTGGAGGCAGAAGGACTGCTCGACCGCCGGCACGGCGGTGCGGTGCTGCCGGGCGGATTCACCAGGGAGTCCGGCTTCCCGCAGAAATCCCATCTAGCGACCGCGGAGAAGACGGCCATCGCCGATCTCGCGGCCGGTTTCGTCGAGGAGGGCGAGGCCGTCGTCGTCGGCGCCGGAACCACCACCCAGGAGCTGGCCCGCCGGCTCGCGCGGGTTCCGGGGCTGACCGTGGTCACCAATTCCCTGCTGGTCGCACAGGCGTTGGCGCATGCCAACCGGGTCGAGGTCGTGATGACCGGCGGCACCCTGCGCGGCTCCAACTACGCCCTGGTCGGCAGTGGCGCCGAGCAGTCCCTGCAGGGGCTGCGGGTCTCGCGCGCCTTCCTGTCCGGAAGCGGGCTGACCGCCGAGCGCGGCCTGTCCACCTCCAACATGCTCTCGGCCAGCGTCGACCGGGCGCTGGTCCAGGCGGCGGCGGAGGTGGTCGTGCTCGCCGACCATACGAAGCTGGGCTCCGACACCATGTTCCAGACGGTGCCCACCGATGTGATCACACGGCTGGTGACCGATGAGCCGCCCGCCCATGACGACCGTGCCCTGACCGAGCTCCAGGCCCTCGCGGACCAGGGGGTTCAGATCGCCGTGGCCGGGCCGGGCGCGGGGTCCGGCCCGGCCGGGAGCGGTGAGGGCGGCGGTTCGGCGGGGCGGCAGTCGGGGCGGCCGGGCCCGTCCCAGGGTCGTGGTGGCGGCGAGGAGGGCCTGCCGCTGCCGGGGCCGCGCCGCAACCATCCCCACCCTCCGGGCGGGCCCGGCTCCGCCCAGCTGCGCAATGCGGTGCCGCTGGCGGAGCAGCAACCGGGGCGGGTGGCGGACCTGGCGCCGCGCCGCCGCTAGCGACTGGCCGCCGGATCGTGACGCCTGCGGCGGGCTGCTCCCCTCCCCGTCCCTTCCCGCGACTGGGGCTCCGCCCCAGGCTCCGGGGTCCAGGGGCGAAGCCCTGCCACGCGGCGGAGCCGCATGCCGATGCCGCGGGAAGGGGCGGGGAGGGGAAGGCATCGATATGCGGCTCCGCCGCGTGGTCCGCCGGACACCCTGTTACGAGTGGTCGCCGACGGGTGTCAGCGGGCCTGGAGACCCGGGTGTCGGCGGACCTTCGGCTGCCGGCGCGTGCTGAGCCCCGGGTGTCAGCGGGCCTTGAGGCCCGTGAAGGCCAGTGCCAGCAGGCGGTCGGCCAACTCCGGGTCGTCCGGCGACTGCTCCACGGCCAGTGCGATCGCGTTCGTGAGCTGCATCAGATCGGCGATGACCACATCGGACCGTACGGCACCGCTCTGCTGGGCGCGGGCGAGCAGTTCGCTGCCCGCCTCGCGCAGCGGCAGACCGCAGCCGCGGGACAGCTCCGAGGTCTCGTCGCCCGAGCACGCCATCAGTGCCTGGGACAGCCCGCGGTACGTGCTCGCGTGGTCCACGATGGCGCGCAGCCAGTCGATCAGCGCCTGACACGGCCGCGGCGCCTGGGCCAGCTCCCGCGACCGCTCCAGCAGGGCGCATATCTCGCCCTGGAAGACCGCGCCCATCAGCGCGGTGCGGTTGGGGAAGTGGCGATAGAGCGTGCCGATGCCGACGCCCGCGCGGCGTGCGATGTCCTCCAGCGAAGCGTCGGTACCGTGCTGGGTGAAGGCCGTGCGCGCCTCGGCCAGCAGCCGGTCGTAGTTGCGGCGCGCGTCGGCGCGCATGGGGCGCGGTGGCGTCTGCGCCGTGGCTGTCTCGATCGCCATCGCGGTCCTCCCTGCCGTGCCTGCCCGTGAGTCAAGCATGCCATTTCGTGACCGGAGGCACGCCCTGGCCAGGCAACGCGGGTGCCGGAGGCGGCATCAAACGGGGCGACGGCACCGTGCGTTGCGGTGCGCCGGAGTGGAAGAACAATGGGACTGACCAGTCGATCACTCGAGTATGTGGCGATCGCCCTCGCCGTGGCGTGCGCGGGGCTGACGCTCTGGCTGTGGCCGCGCTTCGCGGGCCGGGGCGTACGGGCCTGGGCGGGTCGGCTGGCCGCCCTCGCCGTGACCCAGTGCGCGATCGTGGCCGCCCTGGCCCTCGCGGTGAACAGCAGCTTCCAGTTCTACGGGTCCTGGGACGAACTGCTGGGCGAGGACGATGCGGCACCGGCGGCCCTGTCCCATGTGCAGGGCGGCGCCGCGGGGCCGGTCGGGGAGTCGGGCGGTCTGGTGCGGCCCGCCCCGCCGCAGGGGCTGAACACGGTGCACGGACTGCCGAGCGGGCCGCCCACCAAGGCGGGCAGGGTGGAGTCGGTGCGGATCCTGGGCCGCCGCAGCCAGGTGGCCAACCCGGCGTATGTCTATCTGCCGCCGCAGTACTTCCAGCGCCAGTACGCCCGGCAGCGCTTCCCCGTGATCGTGGCGATCAGCGGCTACCCCGGCGGATCCTTCCTGCTGGCCCAGCATCTGCGGCTGCCCCAGACCGCGGGCGGGCTGATCCGCACCGGGGCGCTGCAGCCGGCCGTCATCGTGATGGTGCGGCCCACCATCGCCCCGCCCCGCGACACCGAGTGCGTGGACGTCCCCGGCGGCCCCCGGGCCGAGACCTACTTCGCCCGGGACCTGCCCGAGGCGCTGCGGGCGCACTACCGGATCGGCCATGACCCCAGCGCCTGGGGCGTGCTGGGCTACTCGTCGGGCGGCACCTGCGCCCTTCAGCTGACCCTGCGTCATCCCCGCGTCTACAGCGCGGCCGCGGCCCTGTCGCCCGACTACCGCGTGGTCAACGACCCCACCACCGGCGACCTCTTCGGCCGGGGCCCGGCGGGCGAGCGCGGGAAGCGGGAGCACGATGTGCTGTGGCGGCTGCGCCATCTGCCCCAGCCGCAGGTGTCGGTGCTGGTGGCCTCCAGCCGCCGGGGCGAGCCCGACTACGGCGCCACCCGCGACTTCCTGGCCGCGGTCCGGCCGCCGATGAGCGCGCAGTCGATCATCCTGGACCGGGGCAGCCACAACTTCCGCACCTGGCGCCGCGAACTGCCCACCGCCCTGCGGTGGATGAACGGCCAGCTGACTTTCCCGCAGGACGTCGTGCACGGCCGCTGAGCGGGCCGTACACGAAGACGGCGGGCCCCGGCCGGATGATTCCGGCCGGGGCCCGCCGTCATGGGGCATGTGGTGGGGCGGTCAGCCCTCGACCTCAGCGTCAGTCCTCGACCTCAGCGTCAGTCCTTGATCTCGCAGATGACCGCGCCCGAGGTGAGGGACGCGCCGACCTCGGCGGCCAGGCCCTTGACGGTGCCCGCGCGGTGGGCGTTGATGGGCTGCTCCATCTTCATGGCCTCCAGGACCACGACGAGGTCGCCCTCGGCCACCGTGTCACCCTCGCCCACGGCCACCTTGACGATGGTGCCCTGCATCGGGGAGGCCAGGGTGTCACCGGAGGCGGCGGAGCCCGACTTCTTGACGGCCTTGCGCTTCGGCTTCTTCGAGCCGCCCGCGGGGGCGGTGGCCACGCCCAGGGAGGCGGGCAGCGAGACCTCAAGACGCTTGCCGCCGACCTCGACCACGACGGTCTCGCGGCCGGTGGGCTCCTCGGCCTCGTCCACCCCGGCCGGG
>NZ_JAAAYH010000447.1:0-7102 GCF_018035285.1 Streptomyces sp. MK37H
CGGGGTCCGTACCCGTGCCGCCGCCCGGCTGGTAGCGGTCGTTCCAGCGGGTCACCGGTGTTCCGGGGTAGCTCGGCTCGTCCCGGTTCGCCCATAGGACGAACGTCAGCCCCGTCAGCCCCACCAGCACGGTGAGCGCCAACGCCCGTACGGCGGTGATGCGCCGGCGCGCGGGTCCGGTGGCACCGGGCGCGATGCTGATCCGTCGCGCCTTCTCCCCCGGCACCGGCCCGTCCGCCGTAGCCCCCGCCCTGCCGATGGTGGGCAGCGGTGCGCGTTCGTCCACGCCCAGGGCCGCCAGGTGCAGCCCGAGCCGCTGGGTCTGGCCGGGGAGTCGTACGGCGGTGTCGGCCCAGGTGCGGATGGTCTCGGGGGCGATGCCGTCGGGCGGTACGAGGATGCTGGGGCCGGTCCAGTTCATGGCCCAGTACGCCGTCCCCCGCGCTACCAGTTGCGCCCCGATCAGTACGGCCAGGGCCTCTGCCAGGGGGGCGAGTGGGTCCTGGCCGGTCTGATCGCCACGGGGCATTCGCCCGCCCTCGGGCAGCCGGGCGTTGAGCGCGCGGGCCAGCGGCATGCGGCGGCCGCCGTCCAGCAGTCGCAGCACCCGGTGGATTGTCAGCGTGTCCGGCTCCGCCTTCGGCCGACCCATCCCCTCCGTCTCCTCCACCCCGCGCACCGCCTCCGCCAGCGGGGTCAGGATCCGTGTCGCGCGGTGCTCCGCCAGCTCGGTGAGCCAGTCCCGCCAGGGCACCCTCGTGCCCGCGTCCGGGCCGGACAGCAGGACGCGGCCCAGCGCGACCGCGTACCGCGGCTGTACGGAGAGAGGTCGCGGGGACGGGAAGGGTTCGGCTCCGGGCTCCCGCACGGGCAGGCGCGCCAGCCGTTCCAGCCGGACGGCCAGGGCCGGATGCGCGTCGTCGGGGTCCGCGGGCCGCTCCACGGCTCGGGCGCGCAACGCGGCCATCGGCTCCCGTAGTTCGGGCGCCTCGGCCATATGGGCGAAGGCGCGGAACGGATCGTCGGGGATCCGGCCCGTCGCCCGGCGCATCGGGGCGAGGAAGTCCACGAGGAACTCCTGCCACGCCGCCTCCAGCGCCGCCGTGGAGCACAGCGCGTCGGCTACGGCACCCGGACCGGCCACCCGCGCCGCCTCGCGATCGGCCTCCAGCTCCTGCCGCCGCCGGACCGGGCGGGTGAGCCAGCGGAAGACGTGGGTGTAGAGGCCGAGCAGCAGCAGCGGCACGCCCGCGTAGAGCCGCACCAGGTCGTTCGCGGCCGACGCGTCCTGGATCGCCTGCCGGGCGGCGACCAGGCCCGCCGCGCCCCGGTGGGCGACCGCGCCGAAGCGGCTGTGGCGGCCGGAGAAGTGGCCCAGCTCATGCGCGAGGACGGCGCGCAGTTCGGCGGGCGAAAGGCCGGCCAGCAGGGGCAGTCCCAGGTAGAGGACGCGTCGGCCGGGGGCGAGGCCGAGGAGCGGTGCGTCCTCGGTGACGGAGGCGTTGACCTCGGCGGTCAGCTTGATGCGGCCGGGCGGCCGGGTGCCGACGTCGAGGGCCAGCTCCTCGACCGTGCGCCATAACTCCGGCGCCCCGCGCCGGGTCACCGTCACCGCGTCCTCGCGCGGGGCGGCGGGGCGGGCGGTGCGGATCACCGCCCACACCATGCCGAAGACGATGGGGGCGAACGCCGCGCAGGCGGTGACGACGGTGGTGGGCGGCGTCTGGGCCTCCGGCGTTCCTGCGGTCCATACGGCGGCCACGAGGAAGGCCGCCCAGAGCAGCACCATGGCCGCGACCAGCGCGTAGAAGACGGCGAGCAGGGCGAGGGCGAGGAGCGCGCGGGCGGTGGCGATCATCGACGCCCCCGAATGCCGTCGCTGGCGCGGTTCTGGGCAACATTCGGGACATCGCCGCGGGCGCGGTCCGCGTCACCGTCGCGCGGCTTCACCCGGGGGGCGCCGTCCCCCCGCGCGTCGTGGCCGACGCCACGGGCGTCATCGCGTCCGGCGCCACGGGCGTCGTCCCAGACGTCGTCACGGGCCCCGCCGCGGCCGTCGGCGCCACCCCGCAACGCCCGGCCCTCGCCCCTGAACCCGGCCGACAGCCACTCCGCGGCCCCGTACAGGGCCACGCTCAGTGGGTCCTTCGGGGTGCGGGTCAGGAGGCGGTCGGTCGCGCGCCCCAGTTCCGGGGAGACGTCGAGCAGCAGGCTCAGTCGGGCGCGGGCCTTGTGGAGGTTGCTGCCGACGCTGCCGACGGAGATCCCCAGCTCGGCCGAGATCGCCTGGTAGCTCATGCCCTCGAGCGAGTGCATGACGACCACCTGGCGCTGGCGCGGTGGCAGCGTGCCGAGGGCGCGCAGGGCGGCCAGTGCCTCGGCGGTCTCCTCCACGCTCGCGGTCGTGGCGGCCGGGACGGTCATCTCGGCCGGCTTCCAGCGGAACCACCAGCGCCGCCCGTCCCGCGAGAGCTTGCGCCGCATGGTGGTGGTCACCCATGCCTCGGGCGAGGCGCATGCCCTGACCTCGGGCCAGCGGCGCATCGCCTCGATGTACGCCTCCTGCACCGCGTCCTCGGCGTTCTGCCGGTTGTCGCTGAGCATCACCGCGCGGGCGGCCAGCCAGGGGTAGGTGCGGGCGTAGAAGGCGTCGAACTCCTCCTCCGGCCGCCCGCCGCGCGTGGTCTCCTCGACGGTGTCGCTCATTCCGATCGACCCCCGCCCCGCTCGTCCCGCCCTTCCGGCCGCCGCCGTATCGTCAGCGCCGCGCCGTCGGGGCGGCGGTCGGTGAGGACCGTGCCCGGCTCCGTTCTGTTCACCAACTCGGCCAGCGTGCGCGCCCGGAGCCGTTCGCCCGAACGCGCCGCCAGCCAGCGGATGACGTCCCCCATCAGCCGTAGCACCCCCACCGTCACGACCGTTGCCACCGTGAGCCACGGATTGTCCATGAGCACCGTTGTGTCTCCTCTTCATGGTTCCCGGCCGCCGGAGCCGGTTCACCATGAAGAGCCCTCATGGACCGTATTTCTTCACCGCGTTTCGCACCGTGTTCTCCGGGAGGTGTCAGCGGAGGTCTCAGTGGAGGTCTCAGCGGAGGTCTCAGCGCGAGATGTCAGCGCAGGGCGCGCTGCGCCTCGTACAGGTTGCGGGGGTGGACCGCCTCCGGGTGGCCGTAGGACTCGATACGGGAGTGGAGCGGACCGGTGAAGTCCGGGACATCGATCTGGCCGAACTGCCGGACCTCGCTGATCCCGGCCGTCGCGCTGTACGGCGCGATGTCGTCGATCCTGACGCATCCGGCCCGCTGATTGGTGACCGTGACGTTCCAGTGGGCGAACCGCGCACCGTAGAGCGGACCTGCGCTCGCGTCGCCGCCGTGCGACCCCGTGTTGTCCACGGTGATCTCCGTACGGACGTTGGCGAAGGGCATCCCGCGGTGGGTGTCGAAGGTGCCCATCTCCATCCGGCCGCGCGACCAGACGTTGTAGCTGGACAGCCCCTCCACATTGATCCCGTGCAGTTGTGTCCCCGCCGGGGCCGGGACGGTGCGCTGGGCCAGGACGAAGTCCTCCACGAGGTTGTCGTGCGAGCCCTCGCGGCAGCAGTAAGGATGGTGGCTGCCGCGGCCCGTCACCCGGGTGCGGCGCAGGGTGCACGCCTTGGCGGCGACGAGCAGGAAGCCGTTGTCGACGTTGTTGACGGTCACGTCGTCCACCCAGCAGTCCCATGCGCACTGCAGCGCGACGCCGTTGTACCCCTTGTCCAGCAGATGCTGCGACTGCGGGGTCTCGACGACGTCGAGGGTGATGCCCTCGACCCCGGAGCCGGTGACCGGGCGCACCAGCGTGGTGAACCGGGGCTTCCAGGCGGGCCGGGCGTCGAGCGGCAGCGGGCGGTCGAGGGTCACCCGGCGGCGCCGCCGGTCGACGGCGACGACGCGGCACGGCCACTCATAGGGGACGTACGAGGTCAGCTTGGTCTTGTCGGTCCAGACGTAGTCGGCGGCGCCCTCGACATCACCGGCCATATGGGCCAGCAGCGAGTGCGCGTCGTCGTCGGTGAGTTGGAGCAGCACGCGGTCGCCGCGGCGCAGGGCGGACGGGTCCTCGACGGTCACCGTCCAGTCGCCGCGACGGGCGGGGGCGGCGAAGTCGGTAAGGGTGTGCCACTCGTCGCGCCGGTTGCCGGTCCAGCCCTCGAACGGCCATGCCTGGGCCCGGATCGCGTCGGTGAGGGAGCGCCGGCGGGCGTCCGGGCAGACCCAGATGAGCCCGCCGGCCCAGGACCAGGACGACTTGTCGCCGCCGTAGCGGCTGCCGTACGGGCCGATCAGCTCGGTGAGGTTGCGGGTCGCGTGGAGGGTGGTGCGGCCGCTGCCCGCGCCGCGCAGCACGACGTTGTCGTAGCCGAGGCGGATGACGTCGTCCACGCGGTACGTCCCGGGCGGCGCCAGCACCGTGCCGCCGCCGCGCCGACCGGCGGCGGCGATGGCGCGGTTGATCGCGGGGGCGGCGTCCGCGGAGCCGTCGGGCCGGGCGCCGAAGGCGCGGACGTCCGCGACGACGGGCAGGCGGGGGAAGCTCGTGCGGCCGCCGAGGTATCCGGCGCGGCCGACGTACGGGATCTGGGGGTGGTTGTACGGCCGGGCGCGGAACTCACGCCAGAGGGCGGACGTGCCCGTCCCGCCGGACGTACGGGCCCCGCCCGGCGTACCCGGTGCGGCGGCCGCCGCCGCGTCCGTGGCGGTCAGGAGCGGGGCACCAGCCCCCAGGAGCGTGGCGCCCGCCGCCAGGCCCATCGCACCGCCGAGCAACTGCCTTCTGTCGATCTCCGTGCCCATGAGCCAGCCCCGCCTTCCATGTATGTGAACGCAGTTCAGGTGAGAGACGGCGTGAGAATGCCATGGGGCAGGGGCGCACGGAAGGGGTCGCGTCAGGATGGGCGTAGGTCAAGCAGAAAGGTAGGCGTCAGGCGAGGACCGGGCCGGGGCCCGGTCGTTCACTTCGCCGCATCCCGAGTCAGATTGCTGAACGCCTCAAGATTCCGCGTCGATTCGCCCCGCGAGGTTCGCCATGCGTACTCCTTGCGAATGGCCGTGGCGAACCCCATCTCCAGCAGCGTGTTGAAGCTGCCGTCCGCGTTCTCCAGCACCGTGCCGAGCAGCCGGTCCAGCTCCTCCGGGGTGACGGCCACGAGCGGCAGCTTGCCCACCAGATAGATGTCGCCGAGCTGGTCGATCGCGTAACTCACCCCGTACAGCCGGGTGTTGCGCTCCAGCAGCCAGCGGTGGACCGCCTCGTGGTTCTCATCCGGGTGGCGGACGACGAAGGCGTTGACCGAGAGGGAGTGCCGGCCGACCCGCAGCGAGCAGGTGGTCGACAGCTTGCGGGTGCCCGGGAGCGTGACGACGTAGGTGCCGTCCTCCGGGCTCTCCCACTCCAGTTCGGCGTCGTTCAGCGTCCGCTCGATGACGGCCCGGGGGTCGGCCTCGGCGGCGGTGCCGGCCTTACGGTCGGCCTCGGCCGTGGGGTCGGCCTTACGGTCAGCCGTGGGCTCGGCCATGGGGTCAGCCTTGGGGTCAGCCATGGGCCGATCGTAGGCGACGCCGCTCGCGCATCGCCTCCGTGTACACCTCCGCCGTCGCCGCGGCGGCCGTGTCCCACCCGAAGGACTGCGCGTGCCCGGCCGCCGCCGCGCCCATCCGGTCCACCCGCCCCGGGTCCTGCACGAAGGGGCGCAGGGCGCGGGCGTAGTCGGCGGGGTCGTGGCCGTCGATCAGCGTGCCGCTGACCCCGTCCCGTACGGCCACCGGCAGACCGCCCACCGAGGCCGCCACGACCGGGGTCCCGCACGCCTGCGCCTCGATGGCCACCAGCCCGAACGACTCGCTGTACGACGGCATGACCAGCACGGACGCCGCCCGGTACCAGTCCGCGAGCTCGTCCTGCGCACAGGGCGGCCGGAACCGGACCACATCGCAGATCCCCAGCCGCGCCGCCAGCTTGTGCAGCCCCTCGGGCTTGGCCAGGCCGCTGCCGCTGGGGCCGCCGACCACGGGCACGACCATGCGCTCGCGCAGCGAGGGGTCCTCCTCCAGGAGGTGGGCGACGGCGTGCAGCAGGATGTCGGGGGCCTTGAGCGGCTGTATGCGCCCGGCGAAGAGGGGGATCAGCGCGTCGGCCGGGAGCCCCAGCCGGGCCCGGGCGGCGGCCCGGCCGTCGGCGGGCCGGAAGCGGTCGAGGTTCACCCCGGGGTGGACGACCGCCACCAGTTCGCGCGCCGCCTCGTAGTGGCGCACCAGCTCCTCCGCCTCCTCGGCGGTGTTGGCGATCAGCCGGTCGGCGGCGCGGACGATCTGCTGCTCGCCGATGACGCGGGCCGCGGGCTCGGGGGTGTCGCCCGCCGCCAGCGCCGCGTTCTTGACCTTGGCCATGGTGTGCATGGCGTGCACCAGCGGCACTCCCCAGCGCTCGGCGGCCAGCCAGCCGACATGGCCGGAGAGCCAGTAGTGGGAGTGGACGAGGTCGTAGTGACCCGGCCGGTGCCCGGCCCACGCCTGCATGACGCCGTGGGTGAACGCGCACAGCTGCGCCGGGAGGTCCTCCTTGGCAAGACCCTCGTAGGGCCCGGCGTCCACATGCCGGACGAGTACCCCGGGGGCGAGCTCGACGGCCGGGGGGAGCGCGGCGGTGGTGGCCCGGGTGAAGATCTCCACCTCGATGTCGATGGCGGCCAGGCGCCTGGCCAGCTCCACGATGTAGACGTTCATCCCGCCGGCGTCGCCGGTGCCCGGCTGATGCAGCGGCGAGGTGTGCACGCTGAGCATCGCGATCCGCCGCGGCCGCCGTGGAACGCGGCGAAGCCGCTGGTGGGGCGGGGCGCCAAACGGTATGTGGGACCGGCCTCGCAGGCCGCCGAGCCGGGACGCGTGCTGGCTCACCGAGCGTTACCTCCTTGCCGGGGCGGACTCCCTCCAGGGCGTCAACACCGGAACGGATGGTTCCCATTTCCGCTTTGCCAAAGCGTGACGTTCTGATGTCCGACGGCCACTCCCCGTCCGGCCCGACATGGGTTCCCGGCATGGGCTCCCGTCCGCCCCGGC